>NZ_JACJOU010000023.1 GCF_014695725.1 Microcoleus sp. FACHB-672
GCCAAATCCCACTCCAGCTCCTACGCCAAATCCCACTCCAGCTCCTACGCCAAATCCCACTCCAGCTCCTACGCCAAATCCCACTCCAGCTCCTACGCCAAATCCCACTCCAGCTCCTACGCCAAATCCCACTCCAGCTCCTACGCCAAATCCCACTCCAGCTCCTACGCCAAATCCCACTCCAGCTCCTACGCCAAATCCCACTCCAGCTCCTACGCCAAATCCCACTCCAGAACCGACACCTACGCCAACACCAGAGCCGACACCAAATCCCACGCCAAATCCCACTCCAGAGCCGGCACCAGTTCCCACGCCAAATCCCACTCCAACACCAGAGCCGGCCCCTGTTCCCACGCCAAATCCCACTCCAGAACCGGCACCCAGCCCAACACCAGAGCCGGTACCAGTTCCCACGCCAAATCCCACGCCAAATCCCACTCCAGAACCGGCCCCAGTTCCCACGCCAAATCCCACTCCAACACCAGAGCCGGTACCAGTTCCCACGCCAAATCCCACTCCAACACCAGAACCGTCACCAACACCAGAGCCGGTACCAGTTCCCACGCCAAATCCCACTCCAAATCCCACTCCAGAACCGGCCCCAACACCAACACCAACACCAGAACCGGCGCCTGTTCCCACGCCAAATCCCACTCCAGAACCGTCACCAACACCAGAGCCGGTACCAGTTCCCACGCCAACACCAACACCAACACCAGAACCGTTACCAACACCAGAGCCGGTACCAGTTCCTACGCCAAATCCCACTCCAGTGCCGGCCCCATCACCAACACCAGAGCCGACACCGACTCCAACACCAGAGCCGACTCCAACACCAGAGCCGGTACCAGTTCCCACGCCAAATCCCACGCCAAATCCCACTCCAGAACCGGCGCCCAGCCCAACACCAGAACCGGCCCCTGTTCCCACGCCAAATCCCACTCCAGAACCGGCGCCCAGCCCAACACCAGAGCCGGTACCAGTTCCCACGCCAAATCCCACTCCAACACCAGAGCCGGCCCCAACACCAACACCAGAGCCGACACCGACACCAACACCAGAGCCGGTACCAGTTCCCACGCCAAATCCCACTCCAGTGCCGGCCCCATCACCAACACCAGAGCCAGTACCAGTTCCTACGCCAAATCCCACTCCAGAGCCAAATCCCATTCCAACACCAGAGCCGGTACCAGTTCCCACGCCAAATCCCACGCCAAATCCCACTCCAGAACCAGAACCGGCCCCAGTTCCCACGCCAAATCCCACTCCAACACCAGAACCGTCACCAGTTCCCACGCCAAATCCCACTCCAACACCAGAGCCGGCCCCAACACCATCACCAACGCCAAATCCCATTCCAACACCAGAGCCGGTACCAGTTCCCACGCCAAATCCCACACCAGAACCGACACCAACACCAGAGCCGGTACCAGTTCCCACGCCAAATCCCACTCCAGAACCAGCACCTACTCCAACACCAGAGCCGGCCCCAACACCAATACCAGAACCAGCACCTACTCCAACACCAGAACCAGCACCTACTCCAACACCAGAGCCGGTACCAGTTCCCACGCCAAATCCCACTCCAGAGCCGGCCCCAACACCAGAGCCGGTACCAGTTCCCACGCCAAATCCCACTCCAACACCAGAGCCGATACCAGTTCCTACGCCAAATCCCACACCAGAGCCGGCCCCGTCACCAACACCTGAGCCGGTACCAGTTCCCACCCCAAATCCCACACCAGAGCCGATATCGTCAGAAATACCAGAGCCAGCAGCAGAACCAAATCCAACACCACAGCCGGCCCCAATTCCCGCCCCAAGTCCAGTTCCCGCGCCCTATGCCACTCCAAATCCAACACCAGAACCTACACCAACACCAACATTAGAGTCGGCACCTGTTCCGCTGCCACGTCCCAATTCAACACCATCTCCAGATCCAGCTTCCATGCCCAGTCCGATTCCGGCACCCAGTTCTAGTTCTAATCCCACACCGGCACCTATTGCCACGCCTAGCCCGATTCCGACACCGGCACCAGATCCCACGCCCAGTTCACCATCCTACCCAGCGAGCGGCCTGCAGTATCAGCAGATCGTCACATCTTTAGTCACATCCGCTCCTAAACCACAAATTGAAACTAATAACAATTTTCCAAGGCTCAAAATCGATACCGCTGCTTTTGAAATCGACCAATCTTTCACGAATCAATTTGAAGCTTATCTGGGGATTTCTCAGGAAAACCAGTCTCCAACCCTGGCAGAAACCCGTAAAATTCTGAGCGAAATTGAACAGGCAACGGGTGTGAAACCGGCATTGCTGTATATTCGCTTTATCCCAGATGGGGGTGAAATTAATCCTTCAGTCAATCCTGAGTCTCAAACCCAAGGAAATAACAAGGGACGGGAGAACGATTCGCTAGAACTGGTAATGGTGACGGCAACGGGAGAGCCGGTTCAGAAGCGATTACCGTCTGTGATGCGCTCTCAGGTGCTAGAAGTGGCGAAACAATTTCATCAAGAGGTAACGACTGCCTCAAAACGCAACACTAACAGTTACTTGGAGCCGGCACAGCAACTTTATAAATGGATGGTGGCACCGTTAGAGGATGAACTTCAAGCGCAAGGCATCCAGAATTTGGTGTTGATTCTTGATTCTGGACTGCGAACAATTCCAGTTGCCGCACTGCATGATGGGCAACAGTTTCTCATAGAAAAATACAGTCTTGGCCTGATGCCTAGCCTGAACTTAACCGATACTCGTTACCAAGACATCAGGAAGATGGAAGTGCTGGCGATGGGAGCATCGGAATTTACTGACAAGAATCCACTGCCGGCAGTGCCGGTGGAACTCAACGCGATTGCCAAAGATGTGTGGACAGGTGAGTCGTTCCTTAATGAAGCATTTACTTTAGACAATCTGAAATCCCAGCGCAATACGCGTGCCTTTGGAATTATTCACTTAGCCACTCATGCAGAATTCCAAAGGGGGAAAGCTAGCAATTCCTACATTCAATTGTGGGACTCTAAGTTGCGAATGGATCAAGTACGGCAGTTGAGCTGGCATAATCCAGCAGTGGAGTTGTTAGTGCTTTCTGCCTGCCGCACCGCAGTCGGAGATGAGGAAGCCGAACTGGGGTTTGCCGGCTTAGCCCTGCAGGCAGGGGTCAAGTCAGCTTTAGCGAGTCTCTGGTATGTGAATGATGAGGGCACCTTGGCGTTAATGACCGAGTTTTACCAACAGTTGCATACAGTGCCTATCAAAGCCGAAGCATTACAGCAAGCACAAATTGCCATGATTCAAAATAATGTGCGCTTGCAGCAGGGTCATTTGCTAAGTTCTACAGAGAATATTCCCTTACCGGCCAGTTTAATAAATTTGGCAAATAAAAATTTATCCCATCCCTATTATTGGGCAGGCTTCACAATGATTGGCAGCCCGTGGTAAAAACAACAATAAACACTTAAAAGGCAAAAAGAACCATCTTTTATAGGCTAAAAATTCTGCTAAATTATTTAGTCAATAATAACGTCTGTTTGAGGTTCTTCTAAATAATGCTGCCAATCGATATTTGGCATATGATCAAACGCATTTTTTAGATATTCTTCCCATAATTTTCGCATTTTCGCGAGGTAAGGATCTCCCAGGCGCAATTGTAGCTGATGCCGAATCACAAACGTGTCAGTTTCGTACATCACCATGTTAATAGGAGGGCCAACAGAAATGTTAGATTTCATGGTGGAATCTATTGACAAAAGGGCGCACTTAGCCGCTGCTTCTAAAGGAGTTTCAAATGTGAGAGTGCGGTCTAAAATTGGCTTGCCATATTTAGTTTCTCCAATCTGAAGAAATGGCGTTTCTTTAGTGGCGTGAATACAGTTTCCCTGACTGTAAACCAAATATAATGACGGATCTTCTCCCTTGATTTGACCGGCAACAAGTACGCTAGCTTGAGCGTTAATACCATCTTGCTTCAGCCAAGCTTTGTCTTGCTCCTGAATCTGCCGAGTTTTGCTGCCAATATAGCGGGCAATTTCATACATCGTGGGCAGAGTATGGAGAGAGATTTCTTCCTGAGTTTGGATGTCTTTGCGTAATAAAGTGAGTACGGCTTGGGTCATCGACAGATTTCCTGATGTGCAAATCAGCAGCACTCGTTCCCCCGGATTGGAAAAATCAAAGAGCTTTTGATAAGTGGAAATATAATCGACACCGGCATTGGTGCGAGAGTCGGCAGCAACGACTAAACCACAACGGGTAACGATACCAAGGCAATAAGTCATGAACAAGCGCGTTGAAAAAACCCTTTTTAATCTTATTCTTTCTACCGGCTCGCTTTCGGTTCGATGACAATTTCAATCCGGCGGTTGCGCTGCCGGTTGAGATCGGTGTTATTTTCCGCCACAGGGCGAGTCTCACCGTATCCCATCACAACCCAGTGATATTGGTTGCCCAAGGTGCCGGCCAGATAAGCCAGCACAGCTTGAGCGCGTCGAAACGATAAAGCTTGATTTTCTTGAGCATCACCGGCATCATCTGTATGCCCTGCTATGCGGACACTCGCCCCCTGATAGTTTTTCAGATCTGCAATCAAGTTATCCAAAATTACCCCAGTTTGCGGGCGCAGCATTGCGCTACCTTCTGCAAATAAAACATCACTGGGTAACGTCACCATTGGGCCATTCGTGGCAGATACAGCCTCAGCAGTGCCGGTTGTTGCCTCTGAAGGTTGCGGAGTTGCTGCTGCCCCAGGTACATTGGCTGCGGGTGCAACTTCTGGAGTGCCCAGCTGCCGCGAAAGTACCTGCAACCGGCTTTCTACGGTCTCCGTCGGACGACTGCTACCCAGTTTGGTTTCCAACGTTGCAGTCCGCCCGATTAATTCATTTAACTGTGTCTCTAACTGCTGCAGTTCTGAACGCAGTTGTTTGCTTTGTTCAGGCGTGAGATTGGGTGGCGGAGTGGGGGTGGCAATTGGCGGTGGGGGCAGTTGTCTAGTGTTGGTGGCGAAATTTTCAGGCCCGCGGAAAACGTTTTGCCAGATAGGTGCTTGAGGATTTCTAGCGGGATGGAATTGTGCAATCGCCATGCCCACTGCAAATGCTAAACCGCCGCCCAAAACCAGCAGCAGCAGTCGCAAAGTGAAAAACAGAAGTCGCTGATTTTTGCCGGCTGGCTTGGGAGTGCCGGTAGATGCAGCAGAGGGCTTAGTCACGGGTTTCGATGCAGCAGAGGACTTTATCACGGGTTTGGCTAAATTTTATCGATATTTAATATCACATTAGATGCTACCGTGAACTACTCCCAATAGCCGGTAGTCTCAAAAAAGTCCGTATTTGCCGGCAAAGAAAGCAAGCCTAATCAATTGCTCCCCTAGCTTAGGGCAATGCATTCGGATACTCTCATCCTTGGCAAGCCACTGATCGCGCTCGCCGAATGCTTTGCCCTTACAGTATTTACATTTTGTGGTTTTTGTCAAACACTTCTACGAGACTAAGGATTTTGGAGTTTTTGAAATGGTTGCAATATCTATATCTCTCGTCAAATCAAGCATCTGTTAACCGGCCTTTCTCAAAGATATCTTCTAAAAACGTTTAATCTCTTTGACAGCCAAAAGCAGAGAGCTAACAGTCAAGCCAATGTAAACCAGCGATAGCCCACTCAAAAAAAATCCCTCAATTAGCTTTTCTCCGCTCAGGAAGGCCAGCGCAACTGCCCAAAGCCAAAAAGCAAAGCCGTAGCCCCCCACAGCGCCGGCAACTGCCACAGCAACCGCTCCCACGCCAGTGCGGAACCTCAAGCTGCCGGCTCCGATAAGTATCCCTCCAATGACTGCTGCTGCCACAGCAAACGCTGGGTTTTTACCCGCAGCGAGTCCACCATAAAAAAAACCAAGCAACGCTCCCGATGCGGTTGCTGACAAAGTATTTGCTACGGTTCTAAACCGTCGCGGCATAAAAGTTTTCAAACCAGAGCCGGCACCAGCAACGCTCAAGCTCACCAGCAACGCCACAATATAAGACCACTTCCGTCCTCCCACCGGCTCACCTAGAGAGGAAAATACAGTACGCGCTACCGCCGATCCCATTAAAACCGTTAGGATCACTGCCACTACGACTAAAACCGCCACCCGTTTGAAAGTTATGCCGGTGGGCACTCGTTCAAAATTAGTTTTCATCACTCAAACGCTTAGCCGGCGATATTAACTTTTACTATTAAAACTGACAGACTAACCCTATAACTTTTCACCCTGCCGGCCTGTGAGCGTAAATCAACAGAAACCAATCTGGATCAAGCAATTGCCATTGGCAGCAGGTATCGGTTTGTTGCTGCTGCCACTGCTGCTGTATGCACGACAGCATTTGCTGCGCCCAGTTCGCACCAACCTTGAGATGACGCTGTTTCAGGGTATTACCTACAAGCGCCAAGCCCGGAATACGCCCCGCCCGTATATGCTGCACATCGTCAGCATTGATTTAACCGCGTCAGGGATTGGAGTGCTAGTGACACCGGGAAACAGCCAGGCAGGGGACAACACACTCGACGCCAGCAAGGAGATCCAAGCGCGAACCACGTCTGAGTTTGTTAGTGAGTTCAAGTTGCAACTAGCGATCAACGCCGGCTATTTTTTTCCGTTTCGTGAACATACCCCGTGGGATTTTTACCCTCGTAGCGGTGAGCGCGTCAATGTAGTCGGACAGGCAATTGCCAACGGATCTACCTACTCTGGTGTGCAATCTGGCAGGCCGGTGTTGTGTTTTAATAGCGGCAATCGTGCTCAAATTTTTGACAGTGGGCAGTGTCCAACGGAGACGGTTCATGCTGTCGCCGGCAGCCATATTGTGCTGAAAAGGGGCGTTTTATCGCTGAGTCCAGAGTCAAGCCGGCAAGATAAACCTTACTCTCGTGTGGCGGTGGCGATAGACCGGCAGGGTCAAAAATTATGGCTGATTGTCATAGATGGCAAGCAACCACTTTACAGCGAAGGCGTTACTTTAGGGGAATTAAGTGAGATTGCACAGGAGTTGGGTGCTTTTGAGGCGCTCAATCTCGATGGCGGCGGTTCTGCCACTTTGGTTGTTGCCAATGATTCTGGCGTCAAGGTGTTGAATGCACCCATTCACACGAAGGTGCCGATGCGCCAGCGCCCTGTTGCCAATCATTTAGGTTTTTTTGCTGACTTCTAGGCGGAGTATTCACTGGGAGTTTTGAATGCCCCATGCCCCATGCCCCCTCAACATTTCGTGATTTCCCGAAACTGCTTGAAAATCCGCAGATTCTTTCCCTACCATAAAGTTATGTAACGACAATCGATGGAAAATCAGATTTAGAACTTATGGGAATATTTGGATTGGGCAAGAAGCTAACACTGCCGTCTCCCCAAGATGCTTTACCGGGGCGGACACAGGCGGTTAAAGTTCCCTCTAATCACTATGTCAATGGGAATCCGCTGCAGCCTCCTTTCCCTGCCGGCATGGAAATGGCCATGTTTGGCATGGGGTGTTTCTGGGGTGCAGAACGCAAATTCTGGCAGCTTGAGGGAGTGTTTAGCACAGCAGTCGGTTATGCCGGCGGGATAACGCCCCACCCCACCTATGAAGAGGTTTGCACCGGCATGACGGGGCACAATGAAGTCGTTCTCGTTGTTTTTGATCCGAAAGTGATCAGTTACGAAAGACTGTTGAAAGTTTTTTGGGAAAGCCACAACCCGACTCAGGGAATGCGCCAAGGTAATGACGTTGGCACCCAGTACCGTTCTGGAATTTATGCCTATTCAGATCGCCATAAAAAGCTCGCTGAAGCTTCGCTCAACGCTTACCAGAAAGCCCTTAGCGCTGCGGGTTACGGGACGATTACCACTGAAGTGATTGAGGCTCCTGAATTTTACTATGCAGAGAGCTATCACCAGCAGTATTTAGCCAAAAATCCTAATGGCTATTGCGGCTTAGGTGGAACCAACGTGGGATGTCCGGCAATGATTGAAATTTAATTGTAGGAATGCCGGCAGTAAAAATGGACGTTCAGCCTGCCGGCATTGAATTTTGGGGTGAAGAGAAAAATTTTCTCTTCACTTTTTTTAACTCATCAGGTTGAACTTGTTTCACGCAGAAATAAAGTGAACCCAAAAGTCCCCATCTGGGATGCAAACCCGGCGAATTAGCCCGTAGGAGTAGTGGAGATACGCCCCATTAAGATCCGTGCGATATCCACTCGGAAACCACTCTCCATAGGGATCGTGAACATAGAAGCCGGTGCTGTCATACCCAACCGCTACGAGAATATGACCAAAAGACGTGAAGTAACCGTGGATCACTGCCACATTGCCGGCGGCTAACCACTGCTTGACTCCATCAATGGTGGCGCGGGTTGTATAGTCATCGCGCCGACCATAATCTCTGACAATTTTCGCCAAGTCTACCGGGTCCCACCGGCTGTAACCCTTACTCAGCGCATATTGATAAAGTTCATCCTCAAATTGGCCAGAAGTCTTTCGGCGGGGAGTCTTCAGGTACTCCAGACACATGGCAAGTGAGGTGACATTACAAGCGCCGGTGGGATTGTACCAGTTGTCTAGTTGAGACTTGTAAGGAACTGACAACCTGACCCTTGCCGGTAGGGGTTTTGGATAAACAACGGGGGTTTGAGGCGTATCCCCCAGTATCTGGACGTGTGGTGCGTAAGCGTACCAGGTATTGAAGCCTTTGAAGGAATCTTTAAGCAGTGCAAATCGAATGTGATCGCGAACAATGACGTAGGAGTGGAGTTCAAACTGCTTCCCCCCTGCCATCTGTTGTTTTTCGGCCTCTGTGAGTTCAGCCGATTGAATGGGTCTAAGTTTGAAAAAGGTTTCCCTGAGAGTTTTAATAGTCAGTGGCATACGCAGAGCTTAATTTACAAATGATGCGCGAATTTTATTTTCCCACATCGGTTTATTTTCCCCCCTTTAGTTATTCTTCAGGATTTTACCTCTGTTGCCGGCTCCGGTTTTCCCGTGCTTTGGCCCAGTTCGGTGTTGAAGATATCATCGGATTTTACAAGGGAAATATTTAATACTTAGCCGGCTTCAGGATGTGCGAACAAGGCAATTGTTACGCAAATCAGTCTAAATTTCTACTTGACTAGCAACGGTATTTAAACCAATAACTTTTTCTTGTCTTATATAGGTTTGTTTCCCCGCTCATAAATTAATTATTGTTTAACTAGCGGTCAGGATCTGGCTAAAACTCTTAGGGTGCCGGTGGGGACGCCCATCTCTAGCAGCAAGTTGAATATTCCTCAGCTTACATCCATTAAGTAATTTGATCGCACAGGATTCAGCATCAAGTTAACCCATAGGCCAACCTGTTACCCAGATTGCCTTGCTATCCTGAATACAGAGTTGCCCTGCTACCATCGCCGGCCCAAAAACCTATGAATGAACAACCCGCACGCATTTGCATTCTCGGTGGAGGCTTTGGAGGTCTCTACACAGCGCTGCGTTTGAGTGAGCTTCCCTGGAATAAACTCGAGAAACCCGAAATTGTTCTGGTCGATCGTAACGACCGCTTTTTATTCTCGCCCCTGCTGTACGAACTCCTTACCGGCGAGTTGCAAACCTGGGAAATTGCCCCACCTTTTGAAGAAATTTTGGCGAACACCGGCATTCGCTTTCATCAAGGAGCGGCAGCTGGAATTGATGTAGACTCCAAGCTGGTACAGCTTCAAGATGGCCATGATTTCTCCTATGACCGGCTCGTCTTGGCAATGGGGGGTGAAACGCCCCTTGACATGGTGCCGGGAGCTGAAAATTACGCCTTCCCGTTCCGGACAGTCACGGATGCCTATCGCTTGGAAGAACGCTTGCGAATTTTGGAAGCATCAGACAAAGAGAAAATTCGCATCGTTATTGTAGGTGCCGGTTACAGTGGCGTTGAGTTGGCTTGCAAACTGGCAGACCGGCTTTCAACTCGCGGACGCCTGCGGCTGGTTGAACAAGGTGATATGATTCTGCGAACCTCGGCTGACTTTAATCGTGAGGCAGCCAGCAAGGCGCTAGAGGAACGGGGAGTGTGGCTTGATATGGAAACCGCAGTGGAATCCATCGGGCCAGAAACGATCTCCCTGGTGTATAAAGGACAGGTAGACACGATCCCAACAGATTTGGTGCTGTGGACGGTGGGAACCCAAGTTGCGCCGGTGGTGAAATCGCTTCCCCTCAAGCAAAATCACCGGGGTCAACTCGCTGCACTGCAGACCCTGCAAGCAGTTGACCACCCAGAAATTTTTGTTTTAGGAGATTTGGCCGATTGCAATGACGCAACAGGTCAGCAGGTGCCGGCAACCGCCCAGGCAGCCTTACAGCAAGCTGATTATGCCGGCTGGAATCTTTGGGCATCCCTCACAGGCCGGCCTTTGTTGCCGTTCCGCTATCAGGCAACCGGGGAAATGATGACGTTAGGCGTTGACAACGCGACCCTTAGCGGTTTAGGTATCAAACTTAATGGCCCCGCCGCCCATCTTGTCCGCCGTCTAACTTATCTCTACCGGCTGCCCACATTAGAACATCAGTTGAGAGTCGGTTTCAACTGGATTGCTCAACCGTTGCGGGAAATACTTTCTAAATAGAGAGACTAGGGGTAGTTTCACTCCGCCCACAGAACCCATAAAATTGATCTCAACGTGCGTCATTAACAACAAGTTGTCATTCAACCTGTCGTCAATGACGCAAAGACCGTTGAAATTATTTTGATAGGGCAACGATCAATGACAAATAATCAGGGACGCCCCAAAGTTATTTTTTTAGATGCAGTTGGCACTTTATTTGGCGTGCGGGGAAGTGTAGGTGAAGTCTATGGAGAAATCGCCAGCCGGTTTAATGTTAAAGTTTCACCGGAGTTAATCAATCAATCGTTTTATAAAAGTTTTAAAGCATCAACACCGGCAGCGTTTCCAGGGGCTACGCCGGCACAGATTCCAGAAAGAGAATTTGAGTGGTGGAAAGCGATAGCCGGTCAAACTTTCAAAACAGCCGGTGTCTTCTATCAGTTTTCAGATTTTGATGCCTTCTTTACTGAAGCCTTCGCTTATTTTGCCACTGATCAAGCTTGGTTTATCTATCCTGATGTCTTGCCGGCACTTGAATCTTGGCATCAGAAAAAAATTGAACTAGGAATTATATCAAACTTCGATTCACGCCTGCACGCAGTTTTAAAAGCACTAAATTTGGCGGATTTTTTCACATCTGTTACAATTTCAACAGAAGTCGGTGCGGCAAAACCAAATTCTCAAATATTTATTGCCGGTTTGCAAAAACATAACTGCTCTGCTGAGACTGCTTGGCACATAGGCGACAGTTTTAAGGAAGATTATCAAGGCGCTAAAGCTGTCGGAATGCAAGGCATTTGGGTAAAGCGATAACCAGCTGTTAGATTCCCTCACTAAAAAAGCCAAAATTAGAATATTTGGTAATAAAAATTATCGCCTACATCTCATTACACTTCTTGTTTAACCTAGCCGATAGCCGATCAACTATCTGTGTTTATTGCCGATCAACTATCTGTGTTTATTGCCGATCAACTATCTGTGTTTATTCTGGTTTTAAATTCTTATTTTTTAAACATAACAAATTTATTAAAATCTTGAATACATCCTTTCTTGAATAGATTGACAGGAGAAACATGAACGAACCCATTACTTATGAAGGTGGGTGCCACTGTGGGGCAGTAAGATTTCAAGTAAAAGTTGAAAAACATGAAGCCACAGATTGTAACTGCTCAATTTGCACAAAAAAAGGCTTCTTGCATCTAATAGTGCCGGCAGAAAACTTCACCTTACTACAAGGTGAAAATGAACTAACAACCTACACCTTCAACACCGGCATTGCCAAGCATATTTTCTGCCGAGTCTGTGGAATTCACTCATTTTACCGGCCCCGTTCCCATCCTGATAGCTTCGATGTCAATGTCCACTGTCTCGATGGTGAAGTAGAGGAACGCTTTCATATCGTGCCTTTTGACGGTCGTAACTGGGAGCAAAATATCGAACAGTTGCGATCAGACATCCCTTGATGAATTTGTAGTTTTGATGTAGTATATTAGTAGTGCGAAAGGAAAATAACATTCATGCCCCACGAAAATCTCGAACTTTCAACCCCCAAGCCGGTGCTGTCTTGGGCCGGCCACCCACTAAGCCGTGATGAAGAGAAAATGGCTAAAAACGTGGCGTCCCTGCCATTTGTGTTTAAGCACGTCTCGCTAATGCCGGATGTTCACCTGGGTAAAGGTGCCTTAGTTGGTTCAGTGGTAGCGACAAAAGACGCATTGATCCCCGCCGCTGTGGGGGTTGATATTGGTTGTGGCATGATGGCAGTTCAGACACCATTCACGGCTGATGAGTTGGAAGGTAAACTCAAGAAAATTCGGCTGGATATTGAAGCAGCAATTCCTGTTGGATTTAATGAGAATAAAAATGTTGAAAAAGCTGTTACCAATTGGCAAGGATGGCGTGATTTCAAAGAACTGCATCCAGGAGTGCGGCGCTTGGAAGGAAAAGCCATGAAACAGATGGGTTCTCTGGGTGGCGGCAACCACTTCATTGAAGTTTGTCTTGATACCGAGAACCATGTTTGGTTAATGCTGCACTCTGGTTCACGTCACATTGGAAATATGCTGGCGCAAAACCATATTGATACGGCTAAGGAGCTGTTAAAACTGGCAGATAATCGGTTACCTGATCCGGATTTAGCCTATTTTGTCGCCGGCACTCCTCAGTTTGCCGCTTACTGGCGGGATTTGCAGTGGGCGCAGAACTATGCCCGCTACAATCGGGATGTGATGATGAGTCGCTTTGTGCGGATTGTGGAAAAGCATCTTGGCGGCGGTAAGCAGACAAAGCCTTTATTGCAGGTAAATTGCCACCATAATTATGCCGAGAAAGAAGTACATTTCGGGGAACAAGTGTATGTCACTCGCAAGGGCGCTGTGCGGGCACAAGAGAATGACTACGGCATTATTCCTGGTTCAATGGGTGCGAAATCATTCATCGTTAAAGGCAAAGGAAATAGCGACAGTTACTGTTCTTGTTCCCACGGTGCCGGTCGTTTGATGTCTCGAAATAAGGCGAAAAACCAATTTAGTGTAGACGATTTGGTGAAACAAACACAAGGCGTTGAATGCCGCAAGGATGGGGGTGTTTTGGATGAAATTCCAGGCGCTTACAAGCCGATTGAGCAGGTGATGAAGCAGCAATCGGATCTGGTGGAAGTGGTGGCAACGCTGAAGCAGGTTGTTTGCGTTAAAGGTTAAGGCGCAAAGTGAAAAAGCCGGCTTCTCGATCTGATCTCGTCCCATCAGTAGCGGGGGAATCTATTTTCCCCCTCATAGCGAAAGTCCTCTAAAGAAAACTGGAATTTTCCGAGTTCTTTTTAGAGGACTTTTGCGATTATTGCGAGACTACCAGTTTAGGAAACCGGCAGTTTCAAGTCTGCTTTAGACAAAACTCACTACAGTGAGCAAGTCAACTGTTGTGATTCTTGTTCCAACATTTGCAGCAGTTGTCGATCTCCACGGGCTTTGGCTGCTTCAATGCGCCGTTCCAGGTTTTGGCAAATATTGGCGCGGTGAATTTCGGAGACTTGTGAGACGACGCTATGCGAAGCGTTGCGGGGCGAAACTGCCCACACCGGCGTTTTTTCTACTGGCGCGGCTGAGGCAATGACGCCAGCATCCGCAACTTCGCCGGTTTGATAGGCAACACCGCGATATTTCAACGATAAAGCCGGCTGAGGCACGGGAATATGTCTGGGATAGCTGACTGTCCAGGGTTGTCCCCGATATTTACCCCCAACTTCGCCTTCCATCATGTCAATGGTGGGGGGTTCGTAGTTGTAGCTAGCACCGCGATAAGTGAGTTTCATATCGGCATTCCTTAACGAATCGTTGTTTCTGGGTTGAGTTGAGAAGTTCATATTCAATAAAAAATTTATTTCTGTATCTTATTTTACCGTTTTTTACCCAAAATCCGCAAGGTCACGAAAATTTAACATAAATTTGGGTGGTGGGGGGCATCGGGTGCGGTAAAAGGGGGTTTTTGCCCCTATTTTCATGATCCCCCATTCCCCGCCTATTCGCTGTGATCGCCTACCCGTCTGTTTGTGACGTGCTACCCCTTGTTGTTGTGACGTGCTACCACTTCTTATAAGGCAAAAATTTCCCAGACATCGTGATCTTGACACGATCGCCTTTGGGGTCTTCTTCTTTGTCTACGTCGAGGGTGAAATCAATCGCACTCATGATGCCGTCGCCGAATTTCTCATGAATGACCGATTTCAGAGGCATTCCGTACACTTGCATAATTTCGTAGAAGCGGTAAATCAGGGGATCGGTGGGAACAACCGGCCCTAACCCTTTGAGAGAGGGTTCAGTGAGGAGTTGGGCGACACTGGCATCGAGTCCGAGTGCGTCGGTGAGTTGTTTGGCTTCTTCTTCAGAAGCACTTGCTTGCCGGTAGAAAACGGCGGCGATCCAGACTTCATCGCGTCCAAGAATTTTTTCTAAATCGGCAAAGCTGAGTCCGCTCGCTTTTTTTGCCGCTAAAAGTTTTGAGGTGATGTCTGGGATTTGCATTGAGTGTTCCTTTGTCTGTGTGATCGTTAAAGATTGCGCGTAATCATCCCAGATTTAGTTAAAGGAGTTGGTAATTTTTGACACCGACACTCTGTTCCCAGCAATGTACTACCAGATGAACGCTTCGAGAATACACCGGCATTTGAGAAACGCAATTTGAGAGGAGGCGCAGAAAGCTTGCGCCGCTCGACGGTTATGTATAAACTGAGTGCCGACGCTCTCAAAAGCCCGGATTGAGGCTCAAGGCTACGACAACACCGGCCTGAAAGTATGCAACCCAGATCCGCACAATCAGAGAAGGTGGGAGAGAAACATTTCAGGAAGCTGCATCTCCTCTAACATAATGATCGGAAGTTGAGGAAATTAAGTCAGATGGAAGAAGAGGCGTTAAAAATTCTTGTTGAGTCGCTGATCGAATATGAAGGTCGTTGGATTGGCACACCGGCTGTCTGCAATCCTGATGTAGCGCATCCTGTTCCTGGAGAGGTGCTAAATTACGACCAGGTTTTTATTCGTGATTTTGTTCCCGTTGCGCTGCTTTTTTTGGTAAAAAATGATGAGCTGCCGGTTAAACATCATAAACATACAGAGATTCCACTCAGCGGCAATGAAATTGTTCGCAATTTTCTGGAAGTAACTTTAGAGTTGCATCAGCAAGCCAGACAAAGAAGTTTTACGGGTCTAGCTTTGATGCCGGCCAGTTTTAAGGTAATTGTTGACAACGGACAGCAACATTTAGAACCAGATTTTGGCGATCGGGCGATTGCTAGGGTAACGCCGGTTGATTCTAGCTTGTGGTGGATTCTTTTGGTGCGGGCTTATTGTAAGGCGGTTGGAAATCAATCTCTGGCACATCAAGAGGATTTTCAAGAAGGCGTGCGATTAATTCTGGAACTGTGTTTTTCTGATCGGTTTGATATGGAACCGACGCTGCTTGTTCCAGATGGTGCCTGTATGATTGATCGCCGGCTGGGAATTTATGGGCATCCGCTAGAAATTCAAGCTTTATTTTACGCCTCTTTGCGAGCAGCTTCTGAACTGTTGCCCGATAATGAAACCAATGAAAAAGTGAGGCAGGCGGTTCAGTTACGCTTGCAAGCGCTCAAAGAACGAATTCGGATCGATTATTGGTTAGATATTAAGAGTTTGAATGATATCTATCGCTTCAGAGTCGAGCAATATGGGAAAGAAGTGCTTAATAAATTCAATCTTTATTCAGATTCGATTCCCTATGAGTGGTTGAGTGAGTGGTTGGAAGAAAAAGGGGGATATTTTGCCGGCAACCTCGGCCCTTCGCAGTTAGATTGTCGTTTCTTTACGCTGGCAAATTTGATGACGATTCTGTGTTCTCTGGCAACGAAGATGCAGTCGCAAGAGATTATGGAACTCATCTATCAGCAATGGGATAAACTGCTTGCCCATATGCCGATAAAAATTTGTTATCCGGCTTTGGAAGGTCGAGATTGGGAAATTTTAACCGGCTGCGATCCGAAGAATAAACGCTGGTCTTACCACAATGGGGGAAGTTGGCCGGTTTTAACTTGGATGTTGGCGGCGGCTGCTTTGAAAACCGGCAGATACGATGTGTTAAAAAGATTGAAAGAAGACCTTGTGGTTGTCGGTAAGCGTTTGTTAGCCGAAGATTGGCCAGAATATTATGATGGTGAGGATGGCCGGCTCATTGGAAAAGAAGCAAGAAAATTCCAAAGTTGGACAATTGCTGGTTTCTTTTTGACACAAGAGTTAATTGACAAACCAGAATTTTTAATGCTAGTCAATTTTGGGTTTGATGAAGATCCTTAAGAAGTCATAGTTGCGGTGAAGTTTGCCGGCTCATTCATCTGCCGGCATTTCTCGCAAGAAGTAAAAGCAATCATTTTGCCAATCATTTGCTTCTTCGCGTCCTAAATAGCCGGTTAAGGGTGAAGAAAGCTCGATGAGAACTTCGTGCAATTGTTCTCGATTTAACAGAGGCTCAGGTGGAGTTGAGTATACATATCCTCCGTGAAGTTGATTAAACACAACTTTTTGAGCTTGGCTTTTTTCCAAGTAATCTTTTACAAATTTAACGAGGTACACTCGAAGTTTAATTTGTTGGGAAACCTGCTGAATGTATTTTTCAACTTCACTATCAGATTTGCCTGGTTTGAGATATTCTTTTAGCTTAAACAAATCCACTGAACCGGGATATTTACTTTGAAGTTTTACTAACTTTTCTAGTGTTTCCGGGTTAATAATTGCCATATTATGCACCTTTGCGGCGTCTTCGAGTTGTGGAGTCGGCTCACCAGGGCCGATAATTAATTTTGCTGTTTGCTCAAGTAGTTTTTTGTCGTTTAGGCGTAGCGTTCCCAAATTCAGCAGTTGCACCGCTGTATCATTAGGAATCTTTTTGCCGGCTTTACACTCGCCAACTAAGGCATAGGGTTTTGAGCAGAATAAATCTAAGCCGCCGGCACCACCTTTATGAGCGTGATCAATCGTGAATCCTATAAATTCTAGGCTATCACGCACAGCAATTTCAAAGTCTGTGCCGGCTTGATAGTTACTCTTGCCCACATCTTCTTCTTTACTGCGATTACCTAATTGGGCAATGGTATCTATCCAAGCTAAATTCGGATCTGGTTGCGCTTTTGGCGAAGCTTCAGACCAACCCAAAAAGATTTTGATTTCTTGATCAAGTGCTTTGGCTGCTGGATTACTCAGAGACATCTGCTCTACTTGAGCCTGTAAAGCCTCTAAACCGCTATCGGGAACGTCTTCTCCTGCTAATAAAAGCGCTTTCCGTTTATTAAAACTAACCTCTGAAACGATAGGGGTATCGCTCTCACTGCCCATCGTTATAATATCTTCTGACTGATTAGGCCAGTAGAAATGTCCGGGTTCTGTTGGAATATTAACAGTGCAAGGATTCGATAAGCGATAAACGCGCAAAATCAAAAGTTTTAGAACCTTGTACTGCTCAAAGATATGTTCTAAAGCAGTTAAATTCCAAACAGTTGACTTGGCAATGTTAGGTAAAAGATGCTTTTGGTCTGGATTAATCCGCCATTGAAATTCACAACGCGCCCAGGTTTTAAGCTGGATGGGATGCTTTTCATATTGGGCAAATGAACTTCTCGCCTGAGTTAAATATTCAGGTTGGTAGTATTCTTCGAGACTGAGATTATCGGGAAGCTTTTGACTGGGATAAAGCCAGAATTCCTGATTGTCTGGAATATACTGTCTGAATGGCACAGCAATCAGCTTGCCTAAACTCAGCATTTCCACATCAAAAGCCGGCAGTTGAATCCCCTTAATAATCTGAACTGTCATGTTACAGTGCCGCCCTCGCTCAGAATTTCACGGATAAGTTTATTATCCGCAGCGAGTTTGAGTTCTTTGACGAAATTTGAAACGTCCTCTTTTGTAAAACCGTAGTTTTCAGCTTCTTCATACATTGTATAAATCCCTGCTAAAGGATTAATTTCATCTTTCTTCAAAACAACAACCTCACCCCCTTGTTGATTCACAAGTTGCTGTTCAAGTTCTTTAGCTTTTCTCCAACTTTTTGGGAGGGGTGTAGAACGCACTAAACAACCGCGAGTAATCCCATATTTGCCGTAGTCTAGCAGTTTCTTCATCGCCGCAGTGAAGGTTGCAGCCGTCTGAGTTTCACAAATTCTGACACCTATCTTTACATTTTTTTGTTGGGTGGAATCAGAGCCAGAGATTGTCAAATGAAGGTCATGAGACTTCGCTTTAATAGACTCGACTTTTTGAATGACTAAATTTTCGATAGCTTCTTCTGGCAACATTTTCATTGCACAGGCAACGATTGCAGCTAACTGATCATCATTTTGCTCAGGGGCAGAAGTTCGACCTAACAATTCGTTATAAGCATCCAAAAATTCTTGACGTTTCTTTTCTTCTGGGTTTAAGGATGGGGTGACTGACCCTCCGATTTCCACTGAATCGAATTTTTCAGTACACCATTTCATTAGAGAGCGAACTCCAGCTCCCTTACTGGCAATTCCTTTGATTTCATTTTCATCGAAAGGATATAAAAAAGGGTAGCCATCCGGATTTAAATTCTTTTCAGAATAAAACCAATCCAACCTCAATTTCACAAGTTCTATCATCTGCTCAGCCGTGGGTGGTTTTGTAGATTCAGACCATTGGCCGACCCGATCTGGGATACCACTTCCCATTTGTTCGATTTCCCGCCACCTATCGCTCATAACGCAGCAAAGGATAATCACATTGCTACATTGAAAGTAAATTTTATCAATACAGCTTGCTACAATTTGAGCGGCGCTATCTCCACAATCAGCACTGACATTAGGCTGGTCTAATTGATCAAAACAAATCACTACAGGTCGTGAGGCAACGCTAGCTAGCTTACAAATTTGCTGGATAAACCAAATAGATTTCGCATCTTGCTCTGGTTGCGACAACTCTGGTAAGCCTCTTTGTCTGGTCTCTGGATGCTCGATACCTTGAATCCAAGCCATGCCAACCTGAGCAATGGGGGCAGTTTTGAAGAGTAAAAACAAAACTGCTTTCAAAAAATCAGGATGAAGATCGGATTGATTCTCTAGAATAGCTTCAACCAGTTCATCAACCAGTTCATACCTTTGGGCTGTACTATGAGTTCTGAGGATGTATTTTCTTAGTTCTTCAGGATTCTCACATTTTTCAAGATAAGGCTGGTATTTTTCTTCAAATTCCGTTCCTTTGAGAGTGGCAACCATAGCCGTTGCTAACTGCTGCCATTGTGTAATTCCCCCGACATCTTTGTGATTAAAACTGAGTGATAGATAGAAGCGCACATGGGAGTCAATGCGATTGGCATCAACAAATTGAGGAATGTAGGCAAATACTGCGCCCCCTTCCCTCTCAATAGTTTTCCAGATCCGATGAATTACGTGACTTTTACCAGTGCCTCGATCGCCCTTGATAGCAATTCCAATTTTGTCCGAATACCTTTTGCGAACTTCGGAAATGGCTTGATATATTGTTCGATCAACGTGCTGATTGAGGTTAGGCAAATCAGTGACTACGTCCCCCCAAACTTCATCCGCGCTGACGATTGGTTTTAATTTGAAAGGATTTGGGCCTTGTTTCCGCGCTTCTTCAAATAGTGTGTATGGATCTGTCATGATTTTCTTCCTTTATCTCAAGATTGTTGACTGGCGAAAAATAACAGTCCTCTCACGTCGTCGGTGATAGAGTCGCGTTTTTGCTCGTCTGTTGCGCCACGCGCTTCGCCGCTTTGGAGATAGAACAATTGTTCACCCTGCATTTTCATCAGCCACTCATTAAAATCTTCACGTCCCACTCGCTCGCCTAGTTCACGGCGCAGATGCCAGAGGGGAACAAGTCCACTGTAGTTGTGGCCTTTATCCAGCTTTTCAAATAAGGCGAGAACTTCAGGCTTAAATTTCTCATAAGATGTGATTTCAGCCGTCGGCTTGCCTTGAGATGCCGGCACACTTACCGCACCATCCATTTGACGAATCCACTTCAGCAACGCATTAGCAACCCTGCTACCAACTTGAGTGCCGTCAAACTCAAATTCAGCACTTTTTAATCCTTCAGCTAGGCTTTGTCGGCCTTCATTGGTTAAAGAAATCTGCGTGACTCGATTTTTATTGGCAATCTCAATTGCTTTAGATTCTTCTAATTCCGTCAAGATATTTTTATAGTCTTGACTTGTCTCACCTGTGCGTACGATGCGTTTTGTCAAATCCCCTTTCTTAACCCCAGTTTCCGATCCTCCCAAATCCCACAAAGTTAGGAGCAGGCGAGTTCTTGCTTGGGATTGAAAATCCTTTGAATCCTTATTCTTGCCGGCTTTAGATGACATATTCAAAATTCCTGATAACGTGGATACCGTCTCACACTCTCCAAGTTATAGTACCCAAAAATTCTTAACTCTCCCTATCAAGTCCCTGGAAAAGCGAAATCAAATTTTTACATAAATTGAAAAATGTTAATTTGTTCTTTCAAACCTTGACAACTTTTGCAATTAACAATATGAGAACTTAAATAAACTGAAAAAGCCCGCTTCGGCGGGCTGAGCTGTAAATTTACAAGTTCATTCAGGAAAACCCATCTATTTGCGATTAAGTCAACTCTCCACGCAAAACTGTTACTGCTTGACCGCCTAAATAGACGCGTTCGCCGGCTAAACGTACCCGCACAACGCCACCCCGCGCTGATGCCTGATAAGCTACAAACTCATTTTTATGTAATCGCTGGCTCCAAAAAGGTGCGAGGCAGCAATGTGCAGAACCCGTCACCGGATCTTCATTAATTCCGGCTGCCGGTGCAAAAAAGCGTGAGACAAAATCATACTCATGGGATGCGGATATACAGGTAGCAATGATGCCGCGCACCGGCAGAGTTTTTAATAATACAAAATCTGGCTGCATTTGCCGCAGCTCTTCTTCAGAATCAACCTCAACCAAATAATCAAATTTATTCTTCCCAACATACTTCAGCTTAACGCCTAACGCTTGCTCTAAAAGCGGCGGCGCAGATGCCGATTCAGGCGCGTTTTTGGGAAAATTCAATTCAATCCAATTTCCCTGGCGTTCCGCTGTCAGCAAACCGCTGCGAGTGTAAAATTTTGCCTGTGCTGCTGCATCTAAATACTGCAATTCCCACAACACATGAGCACTCGCCAGTGTTGCGTGTCCGCATAAATCGACTTCGACTGCCGGCGTAAACCAGCGCAAATTATAACCCTCTTCTTGGGGATATAAAAATGCGGTTTCTGACAAATTCATTTCTGCGGCAACATTCTGCATCCACTTTTCATCTGCCGGCTCATTTAAAACACAAACCGCTGCTGGATTACCGGAAAACCGTTTATTAGTAAATGCATCCACCTGAATCAGTGTTTTTTCCATCGTTTCCTCTGATTTATTTTCATTTCCTAGAAAGCGTGAAAACGAGATTTTCTCGTAAACTTTTTGCTATTTTTTCTTCTTTTAAGTTGCTTGCCTCAAAGTCACCCAAAAATCAGCACTCAGGACTTTGTAAAATCTCTCATCAAATTCCGCTGATCTGCCGGCTCCACTTGCTCTACAAACACTGCCTCATTCGTTTCCGCTTCAGGAACAACTTCAACGGTAGCTTGAGGAGTTTCTCCTCTGACAATTCCTCGAATTAAAGGATTATCTATTGCCAACCTTCTTTGAGCAATAAATTCAAAAATTTCCGTCTCACTAAATTGATCGGCTTGACGATGCCGGTGAAGTGACCAAATTGCGATCAACGGCTTAATATCTTCTAATTTCAAATTTACCCATTTTCCCCCCAGTTCAACTGTAAGCTGGGTGAGATAATCATAAGCTTGCCAGTGAGTAGCAATTTCTCGCTCTGAAGCGCGAACGAAACAACCGCAACTTAGTGCGAAAGTTCCATATTGTGTTAAACGTTTTAATCCTGCTGCCACACTTTGAGCGCGAGTATCCTGAAGCACAGCCACGCCTATCTTGACAGTATTTTCATTTTGCGTGCCGGTGATTATAAATTGAATATATTCTTGATTGGCTGATTTGGGTTTCACCTCACCGTCAACCGCTTCTATTTTTACGCCTTCCACAGTCTGACCGATTAATGTTTTAAAGCTAAAGTTAATCGCTTCAGCCAGCAAAGAATTATTACTCAATTCCTCGCCGAGTTCAATACTCATTGCTTGCTCAAAAGCTTGTTCCACTTTTTCCAAAGGATCAAGCTCAACAGGGCGAAAATTTTCTGCACACCACTCTAAAACCTGCCGTACTGTCAGTTGTTCTCGACCTAGAGATTGTAATTGACCGCTATCAAAGGGATAAACCGGCGTAGGCGGGATTAAGTTTTTAGATGTATAAAAGATTTCCAGCCAGTCACTGACTAACTCGACAATTTTATCTCCAGTAATATTATTTAATTCAATAACTTCTTTTTTGCCTGAAAAATAAGTGACAAGTCCAGCCGGCAGAGTCAAAATTTTCTCAGTCCAGGTTGCCGGTGTCATTGTCGAAAGAATCACAACCCCATGATTGAGGCGACTCATCTGAAGGCTATCCCATAAACGCCTGATTAAGCTTGCCACCACCCGTTCCCGCTTCAAACTGTTATCGCTGCTTTCTGTCGAATCCAAGTCATCAAAACAAATAATCAGCGGATAATAATCACTCATTAAATGCAGAATTTGTACCACCGTATCCCAAGCGGTGGATTCTCGTTCCTCGCGGCTGTGATTCGGTAATCCCAACTCATCTGCCTTCCAAGATGCCAGGGATTTGCCGGCTAACCATTTCACCGCAAAAGGCGCTTGTGCGTTGCAAAGTGTCCACACTAATGCTCGAACAATATCCGGTTCAGGTACATCAGGTTGCGTTTTGAAAACAGCTTCTGTTAACTGGTTTACCCAGTTTTGATTTTTTGCCTGGGAGTTCCCCGCTAGTTTTCTCACCAATTCGGCAGCAGTAAACGCTTTCGCCATAGGAGTCAGCGCTTTTAAAGCTTCGTTAATCATCACGGTTGCAAGTTGCTGACACTGTAAAACACCTTGACTTCCTTGGCGTCTCAAGCTATCAACGAGAAGTTGCAGGAATTGGTAGCGAATTAGATTAACTTCAGTGAATTGATGAGCGTTGGCATAAATAAATAAGCCACTGCTTTGAACTTGTAGCCGATGGCGAATGCGATGAATTAGGTGACTTTTCCCTGTACCACTGTCACCAGAAATCGTGATTGATATAACTTTAGTTTGCCCAGTTCGCACTTGCTCAATCGCTTGAAAAACATCATCAGAAGCGTGATTGTTAACTGTAGTAATATCCGGAAATATTAGACTCCAAATCTCTGAATCTTTTACAGCCGCCGGGCTATTAAATGGGTTGTGAGTAGCGATGGCAGTATTAAGCGCTTTAATCGGAGAGATAAAATCACAAGCCATAGTATATTGCTTTAAGAGGGTCAATAAAGTTACTAGCTGAAGCGGCGGCGCTATCTAACTGTTTTACCGCCGGTTCTATCAAAAATTGTCGCTTGCCCCAACTCGAAATAGATTTGCACCCTTGCCGATCAGTTGCTGATGACATCGCACAGCAGGATAGCTATATAGTTGCCGCCTGTTCCTCATCTTTCATGGATTTGCATGATCATCAAGCCCAAAAAGCATGGAAGTAGCGACACAGGGAATCACCTAAAATTTAGCACATTAAATTTATATCTACCCACTTCTCTAGTCTATTGCAAAGTAAATATACAAACTATACCCACCTTACTCTCTGGAGTTTGAAAGGGCTAAAGCTTGAAGGGCGAAGGAGGAAAGAGGCTGGCAAGGCAGGCAGAAATTTTGCAAATTAATTCAAGTCATCTCAAGAAAAGTTTTGGATTTTTTGGCATAAAGTCTCCTTGAGAAGACGGGATGAAATATCAATTGGTTGCCAGCTAGCGTGTTATTGCCTTAACCCTACTATGAGAAAAGTTAGTGTTTTTTAATAATAAATAGGGTAAAGCCGGCAGTGCCGGCCCTACTTTGCTTGCCTAAGACTCGGAGGCGCTAGCAATCAGTTCTTTTGCCCGATCAATGTTTTGCCGAACAGATTCAGCGGAAGCCTTGAACGCAGTTTGTTCGTTTTCAGTTAAGGGCAGTTCCAACACTTTTTCTACCCCACGGCAACCCAGCCGGCAAGGCACACCCAAGAAAAGATCCCGCAACCCATACTCGCCTTCCAGATAGGCTGCTGCCGTTACCAAGCGCGACTGATTTAATAAAATCGCTTCCACCATCAAGGCAACCGAAGAAGCCGGTGCAAAATAAGCGCTGCCGGTTTGCATCAGTTCCACAATTTCTGTCCCGCCATTGCGAGTTCGCTCAACGAGGCGTTCAATCGTTGCAGCATCCATCAAATCTGTGATGGGAATTCCCCCAACCGTACAGTAGCGAGGCACCGGCACCATCAGCTTGCCATGATCCCCCAACACTAAAGCGTTGATATCCTGCACCGAAAGGCCCAATTCCATCGCAATAAAGGTCTGAAAACGGGCGGAATCGAGTACCCCTGCCATGCCTATTACCCGGCGTCCCGGCAACCCACTCGCCTGCCAAGCTAAGAAAGTCATGACATCTAGCGGGTTGGTGACGACGATAAAAATGGCATCGGGAGAGTTGGCAACCGCGTTTTTTGTTGCTTCAACAACGATTTTTGCGTTGGTTTTGATTAAGTCGTCCCGACTCATCCCCGGTTTGCGCGGCAAGCCGGCGGTGATCACGACAATGTCACAACCGGCTGTGTCTTTATAATCGTTAGTGCCGGTAATTTGCCGGTCGTGGCGTTCCACCCCTCGCGCTTCCATAAGATCGAGGGCGATACCTTGGGGCATTCCGGCCAAGATATCCAGCAATACCACATCAGCAATGTTTTTTTCAGCAATTCGCTGTGCCAAGGTGCTGCCAACTCTGCCGGCACCAATAACCGCGACACGAGGGCCACTACAAGTAGGTGGAGAGAACGAGGTAGAGGTCATCTTGGGGGGTACTCGCTACAGGTTCAAGGGCTTTAAGAGTAGCCGGTGGTGACTACTTGGTTTTTTGTAACTGATCGAGGCGCAACCAAAAGTTTGGAGTAGGCACTATGCCAAATTTGACGAAGGCATATTCACCGCGAATATCTACAACTTCACCGTCAGTTTCAAACATATAAGGCGGAAAGCGAGGATCGCTGGCTTGCGCTTCCAAGCTATTCTCTAATTTTTCGCGGACGGCGCGAACCAAGTCACCTCTTTTAATGGCTGCTTCTTTTTTATCTGGCATAGGTTGCTTTGTCGCCTTTGTTTAATGACTTTCTTTAAAAATTTTAAGCTGCTTGAGCACTCAGTTATCTTTGCTTGCTCTGATTCGAGAACAAGAAATGCCGGCAGTTCCTTACTTTTCTCCGCCTCTCCCCTACTCTCCCACTCAAAAGCTCAGGACTCTCCCTCACTCCTGACACTGAGGGCAAAAGTGGGAGGATCGACCGGCTAACTTAAGTCGCTCAAGGGGGGTGCTACAGACACGACAAGGTTGACCGGCACGATTGTAAACCCAGGCTACACCGGCATAGTTTCCGTTGATGCCTTGGACGTTAAGAAAGTTACTGAAGGTTGTGCCACCGGCTGCGATCGATGCTTGCAAAACCTGAATGACAGCATCATGTAAGCGTTCTATCTGTTGCCGGCTCAAATTTGCACATAGAGTTTCTGGGCGGATGCCGGCTTTAAATAAGGCTTCATCGGCATAAATATTACCCACACCGGCAACAATGGACTGATCAAGCAAAGCGGTTTTGATGGGGCGTTGGCGTCGCGCTAGCTTGCTGACAAAATATTCCAAGTCAAACTCAGCAGAAAAGGGTTCGGCACCCAGTAGCTTAAGGCCGGTGATAATTTCTTGGGGATTGGATAGGGGGGGCACCCACCACATTTGGCCAAAGGTACGCTGATCCACAAAGCGCAATTCTCGGTTGCCGGCGAAAAATAGGCGGACGCGGGTGTGTTTTTGTAAAGGGGTGTCTTGATCAAGCCACAATAACTGGCCGGTCATCCGCAGGTGAACACCTAGCCAGCCCGTTCCTTGAGCGCTGAGTCCTGAGTGCTGAGTGCTGAGTTTTAGTGAGGAAGACGGGGACTGCTCAATGCCCCTTGCCCCTTGCCCCTTGCCCCTTGTCCCCTGCAAATCATCTAGTTCAGCAAGCAAGTATTTACCCCGCCGGTGCCACTGGGCGAGGGTTTTCCCTTTCAGGCCGGTTAAAAAATCCTCAACAAAAAGAGGATGGGCGATGGTGCGAGCAAGCAACACATCCCCACCCAATATTTCTTGGCCCAGGGTCAATTGATTTAGACCCTGGCGCACTGTTTCTACTTCAGGCAGTTCAGGCACAACTTAGCGAGAATCAGTCCCTTGATTGGGGCTGCCTTCTACAACAGCACTGCCTTCGCCCGATTCGGGTTTAGCAGTTGACTTCGCTTCTGAGTTGACACCCGCACCCATACCCGTCTTGCGCTTAGCCTCATCGACAGGAGTTTGTTTGGTGCGTCCGACTGCCTCTCCGCCTTGCTTGGCTTTGCCTTTAGGCGCTGCAATCTCGACGACTTCGTTGGTTGCGAAGTTGTTCGTATTGACGCCGGCATAGTTGGGGTTGTTGAAACGAACGATGACCGAGTACTTGATGCCGCTTTGGTCGATAGAAGCGACCGTGCCCGTGTCTTGGAACCAATAGGACTCTTTACGGAGAATGCGAACTGTCGAGCCGCGTTGAACCATGAGTTTTTCTCCCTTTGTAATTGATATTTAAAGCACACAGCTAATTGCTTTTCAGCGTACTATCCCTGATAGACCCTTGGTTCACTCAATTCTTTAAGTTTTATTGCTATTTAGGGGCAAGCGTGGCTAGAACTTCCCTTTGTTATTGGTTTTCTGCCTCTGGCGCTCTCATTCGTTCCAGCGCACACGAACAAAATGGGCTGAACGTCCCCACAGATCGCGGGTGAGCGTAATGTCATCAATGACTAGATTGAAAGGAATGGCAGTAGTTACATATCGCTGGGCGACACTTCCCACATCTGGAGCCAACTGGGAAGCTGTTGTGGCTGCTATGCCCAAACCTATGAGTTGCTCAATAGGCCCTCGTGGCAACAGCAAATGGATGCCAACAGCAAGGCCGGCTGTCAGCAGCATTCCCACTGACAAATTCGTGCCGCAGCGCGGATGTACTGCCAGATCCCACTCGCCGGTGGTGATGCGCTGCAAGGCTCTTCGCACAGCCCGCTGAAGCGAAGCCGTACTTACATTGCCATACAGGTAAAATCCTGAGTCAGTAGACATCCCGCCCAACCCCTCATTATCGGCGGGTGATGCCGAAGCAATTCTGCTGGGTGCCGGTGAAGTCGGAGATTGACTCAACACCCAAACAGTCGCGTGTTCCAAGGCATGAACCTGCCGCAGCATTAAAAGTTCTTTTAACCCTGGAACAAACGCCAATTGCTTGAGTAAATCAGCATCTTGCGTGGGTTGAGGGACAAAATCAAAGGGAGACTGGCCCATCTGCGAAGAAGCAGAAGCGGCAGTTGTCATAGCAGCAAGCCTCCAAAACCTAATTCAGTAAAAGAAATCTCCCTCAACTTTAGCGCTGACAACTCGGAGCCGGTGCTAAATTTGAGGGGAGATTTTGTTTTTACCTTAAACGGTCGCTACCATCCTTATCATTTAGGCTTTTTCGGATCGAAGGGCTGGCCCTCACGGAACTCTCCCTGGAAGCGCTGACCGTTGGCTTTTACAAGCGACCCTCTGCCATGTGGTGCCGCACCGCGTAACTCTCCTTGGTAGCGGTCGCCATTTTTGTATCTACAGCTCCCTTTTCCATAGAGACGGCTATTGTAAAACTGTGCCTCGCATCGGGTGCCATCTGCGCGAGTGAATACGCCATTACCAAAAATAGCGCCGGCGAAAAATGCTCCCTCATAGCGATCACCGTTGGCAAAGATAAACCGCCCTTGACCATGTGGCTGGCTACTAACTTGACCACTGCTAATGTCTTCAACAAGTTGAAAAGGGCCTTCATAGCGGTCGCTATTATCAAAGGTGATTTTTCCGCTAACGATATTACCATCGCGGAATGTCCCCTCATAGCGGGCATTACTCGCCCCAAAAATGAAGACTCCTGTGCCATTGGGGCGACCGTTGCGAAATTCCCCTTCGTAGCGATCGCCACTTGAAGCATATACATATACCCCTCTGCCATTAGGCACACCATTGGCGAAGTTTCCTACATAGTTGTCGCCTGCATTTGCACCCGTACCGTAATTGCATTTCACAAACCCATTGGTGGTGTTTCCTTCGCAATAGGGAGGTTGATATTTTTCTCCTCCTCCGGCTTCTTGTGCAATAGCGGGGAAGGGACTCATATAACCGCTAATCTCGAAGACAAACGCCCCTAATATCATTAGTCCTAGTTTCTGAATTGAGTTAGGCATTAGGTAAAGTCCTCCCATCAGTTGTTACTTGTTATTGGTCAAGTTGATATGGACACTCCCATCTCGGCCACTTGTAAAAATGCGTTGGCGGGATGCCTAGAGTTTGTTTTAAGTTAGTCACAAGAAAGTAAAAAGCCAAATACTTTCTTTTTAAATTTTAATTTTTAATTCGAGCGACCTGAAAAAAATAATCCAACTTTATAGATACTGTCATAAAATACAGTATCCCCATGTGGAGCAGGGTTGGGTTCAAAAGCAACTAAAGTCTCTGCCATCCTGATAATTAAGGCTTTTTTGGATCGAAAGGTTGACCGTTGCGGAATTCTCCCTGGTAGCGCTGACCGTTGGCTTTTACAAGTAGCCCTCTGCCATGAGGCACTGCGCCGCGTAACTCTCCTTCATAACGATCCTTGTTTGGGTATCTGCAACTGCCTTTACCGTCTAGCTCATTATTGTAGAACTGCGCTTCACAGCGGGTGCCATCTGTGTGAATGAATACGCCATTACCAAAAATAGTACCCCCGAAGTATTCTCCCTCAAAGCGAGAGCCGTTGGCGAAGAAATATTTGCCTTGGCCGACCGGCTCAAAACTCAGGTCTTGCGGCTGCCCTTGAGCGTCAACAACGATTATGAGATTAATGCGTCCTTCAAAGCGATCACCAGTAGATAAGAAGAATTTTCCACTTGTGATAAAACCTTCGCGGAACACTCCCTCGTAGCGTGTATTATCCTTGCCAATATATACCCCGGTGCCATGAGCCTTGCCGTTGCGCCACTCTCCGTCATATCGCTCGCCCGTGGGAAATACAAATATCCCTCTGCCGTTGGGTAGACCATTAGCCCAGCCTCCTACATAGTTTGCACCCGTCGCGTAAGTACATTTCACCGGGCCGTTGCTGGGATTACCTTTGCAGCGTGGACGTAGATAATTATTTTCTTGTTGGGCTACTGATGGGGCGCTATGAGTGGCATAACCGGCCATCTCAAAGAGCAATGCCACTACGATCATCATCCCTAGTTTCTTGATTGAGTGAGGCATAGTTCAGTTTCTCCAATCTGTTATTAGTTGTTGTTAAGTGGGTAGGAACAAAAGCTAGTATGATTTTTCCTTCTTAAAATTTAATTTTTAATGTTGATATTTGGCGAGCTGAGAGAAATAATTCAACATCCAGGCGACACTCATAGAGCGATATATTTTACTATTCTGAACGATGAAATTCAAAGGCCACAAATCGATACCGCTAATTGCTAAATAAAGGTTGTCCAGAGAAAGCCTAATAAGCCTGCCGAGCAGAAGGAAATATCAAACAGCAACCGTCGTAAGAAAACTAAGGTTCCCGATTTCCATTAAGGCTTTTGAAAATGGCTCTGAAACCTTGAGGGGCAAAATCTGCGAAAGCGAGTTCCCCACACCGACTCAAGAGAGTTAACACATAGATCCACAACTTTAGACAGTTACCTGATGTTAATGACATCGCCACCTGCCTAAAGTTGTATTAATGTGAGTCATCCAAGCAAGAGGGGACTGAGTAGCAAAGCTGAAAAATTAACAGCAATGTCCTAAGAGATTGCCCCTGGTGCCGCTGCCGGTGCGACGGGTTTTTCCCCAATCGATTTAGGAACCTCTATGCCCTTCTCCTCTAAAATCACGACCGGCTCTGCACCTTCAGTCATTTCCACCCGTTTAACGAGTACCTGGCCATTAGAGAGCCGTTGTCCAACTTTGACATATCGACTCGCAGCTTCATCCGGTGCTTTTACAATAATCTGAGTCTCTCTACCCACTTGGACAACGCCAGTGACTTCCACCGCTCTCGCGATGTCTGGCTGCGGCGGTGGCGGTGCTGCCGGCGCGGCGGGTACTGGGGGAGCCGGGGGAAGCTGAGGGCCAATTGCCACCGGCAACTCTGGCAGTCCCGGCACTTGCCGAGTCGGTGCGCTGGGTAGTTTAGGTGGTGTAGGTGGTTTTGGGCGCGAAGCTACGGCAGCAGGGGGTTTAGGCGGAAGTTGAGGGCCAATTGCCACCGGCAACTCTGGCAGTCCCGGTACTTGCCGAGTCGGTGTGTTGGGAAGCCTAGGCGGTGAAGGCGGTTTCGCCTGCGCTGTATTTGCGGGACTTGTACGACCGTTTTGTGCTCTATTTGCGGGACTTGTACGACCGTTTTGTGCTCTATTTGCAGGGTTTGTGCGACCGTTCTGCGCTGTATTTGCGGGGCTTGTGCGAGCGTTTCGATTGGGGAGATTGGGTCCAATTGCCACCGGCAACTCTGGCAAACCAGGAACTTGTCTGCCCGGTGTGCCTGGAAGTTGAGGGACTCCTGTTGCAAGGCTTCTGCGATTGGGCTGAGGCAACCCAATCCCCGGCAAATCACCTGGCAGTGATGCGACAGTCTGTGATTTCAGTTCCGGAAGCTTGGGTAATGCCGGCACGTTTTGCCCACCGGCTGCGGCGGTTTTTGGCGGTGTCAGGGGTTGAACGGCAATACCGGCAAAGGGGTTTGTCCGACCTGTCTGCACCAGCTTTGTCCGTTGTTCTGCGGAGGTAGACGGTGTGATGCCGGGTGGTGGGCCAATAGCGGGTGATTTTTCCGCTATTGGCGGCTTGGTGGTTGCCGGTGCTTGAGCCGTGGCGGCTGGAGACTGCCCTGGAGTTGCTGCTGGGGTCGCTGCTGCTGGGGTGGCAGCCGGCGATGGGGTGGCTGGCTGGCTACTTTGATCGCCTGATCCTCCACAGCCACTTAATAAAAGTACAAGAATTGCTACCGACACCCTCATTGATGGTCTACGCATAATGGCTCACCCACACAAGCTTTAATTTTACGAGAGCTTATATATCATAAGATGCTATCATTATAAGTTGATTTACTTCTATTGATAGAGAATTTAAAACAACGATATTTGTAAGTGTTTTAGGATTTTTGTAAGAGTTTATTCCATAAGAGAGGTTAAGAAAGTAAAGGTCAATGATATGATGAGGGCGAAATTGCTGAACTAAACGGTAACTGATTATGGCCCAAGCACCTGTATATCCGGTGGTGCTAGTCATTTTAGACGGTTGGGGCTACCGTGAGGAAACTGACGGTAATGCGATTGCCCTAGCCAACACACCCGTGATGGACAGCCTCTGGGCAGCCTATCCGAAAACGTTAATCCGCACTTCCGGGAAAGCCGTAGGCTTGCCAGAAGGCCAAATGGGCAATTCCGAAGTGGGTCACATGAATATTGGTGCCGGTCGGGTTGTCAAGCAAGAATTGATGCGGATTTCTGATGCGGTTGAAGATGGCTCGTTGCTGAGGAATCCAGCCCTATTAAAAGTTTGCCAAGAAGTGCGGGAATCGGGCGGCAAGCTGCATTTGGTGGGTCTTTGCTCAGAAGGAGGTGTGCACTCCCATATCTCCCATCTGTTTGGATTGTTAAAGCTAGCAAAGGCTCAGGGCATTTCAGAGGTTTGCATCCACGCGATCACAGACGGTCGGGATACTTCGCCAACAGAGGGAATCCAAGCGATTGGGCAAATTCAAGATGCGATTGAGCGTATTGGAATTGGGCGAATCGTCACCCTTAGTGGCCGGTACTACAGTATGGATCGCGACCACCGCTGGGATCGCAACAAACGTGCTTATGATGTGATGACTCAGGATGGCCCTGGAGATGGCCGTTCAGCTTTAGAGGTCTTGCGAACTTCTTACAACGAGGGAATCACAGACGAGTTCATTGCGCCGGTTCGGCTCGCACCCGGAGCAGTGGAAGCCAAAGATGGGATGATTTTCTATAACTTCCGCCCAGACAGGTCTCGGCAGCTTACTCACGCCTTTGTTAGCGAGAATTTTAACGGCTTTGAACGCGAACTCATTCGTCCCTTGTCGTTTGTGACCTTCACCCAATATGATTCGGAACTGCCGGTGTTGGTCGCCTTCGAGCCGCAAAACCTGACTAAGATTTTGGGAGAAGTGATTGCCGAAAACGGTCTACGGCAGCTTCGCACTGCAGAAACGGAGAAGTACGCCCACGTGACGTATTTCTTTAATGGGGGTCTCGAAGAGCCGTTTGAGGGCGAGGATCGAGAGTTAGTGCAAAGTCCGATGGTGGCCACTTATGACCAAGCACCGGCAATGTCGGCGGAGGCTGTAACGGATGTGGCCAGCGCAGCCATTAAAAAAGGTATCTACTCGCTTGTGGTGATCAACTACGCCAACCCCGATATGGTGGGGCACACCGGCCAAATAGAACCCACGGTCACAGCCCTTGAAACGGTGGATAAGTGCCTCGGTCGCTTGCTGAGCAGTATCATTGGTGCCGGCGGCTCCGCCATCATCATTGCTGATCACGGGAACGCTGAATGTATGCGAGATGATGCTGGAAACCCCTGGACAGCTCACACCACAAATCCGGTGCCCTTTATCTTAGTAGAAGGGGAGGGGTTGAAAATTCCAGGGCACGGAACCGAAGTTTCTCTGCGAAGCGATGGCTGCTTAGCTGATATTGCTCCGACTATTTTAGAAATTTTGAAACTGCCTCAACCCTCCGAAATGACTGGCCGCTCTATGATAGAGCCAGTAGAATTTGAATCCCGCGCAAATCGCACGCCAGTGCGGATTCGTCTATAAGATGGAAATCGGTAAATGAGTCATAAGTCATTCATCATGAGTTGCTTATGACCCATTACTGATTAACCATTACTGATTAATAACTGACAACACCATGACCATTGTTAGCTTTTTGCAGATTATCTGGGCCTTGTCCGCACTTGGCTTGATTGTATTTGTGTTGCTGCACAGCCCCAAAGGTGATGGCATCGGGGGCATTGGCGGACAAGCCCAACTTTTCACAAGTGCTAAGAGTGCTGAAACCTCGCTCAACCGCATTACTTGGGGTCTCAGTATCATTTTTATGGGCTTAACGGTGATTTTGAGCGCCGGGTGGCTGGGCAAATAAGTCAGCTGACGAACATTTTTTTGTCCCTTGTCTCTCGTAACCGGCAAAGGACAAGACTGGTATTTCTGGCCACCAGCACAGTCTGGCTCGTTATCTTGATTAATATCACTCTCTCAGCTGCCGCCCCCACCGGCAGCTGTTATGGTGTTTTAGGGAAAGAAACAGCGATCGGGGCGCAGCAATGCCACCCACAGGCCGGCCTGGCAAATCGGATCTTAAGCTTAGAAGAGACAACATCCCCACCGGCAGCCTTACCGCCCCTACAGACGCACCCCCTGCCCCCCTCGCTAGCTCAGTGGCAAGATCCGACTGGCAGCGGCGATTATTTCTCCGAGGTGAAATCTCTGCCCGTTGGGTATCTGATCTGGTCGCGATTTCCGGTTAAAGTTTTTATCGAGTCAACCGCCTCTCCCTCATCCCAGCAGTGGGCTAACGCTGTCTTGCAAGCGGTGCGGGAATGGAGCGTATATTTACCCTTAGACATCGTCAAAGACTCGGAAACGGCAGATATTGCGATTTTGCACCGGCGTCCCCCCTTGCGAATGTCTCCTGATGGCAACCTACCCCGCGCTCGTTCTGCTGAAACCCGCTATGAGTTTTATATCAGCCACGAAGCAGACTCACGGGCAATGCTGTGCCACCGCTTCACAATCTTGTTAAGCCCTAACCAGGCTGGTCCATACATTCAAGCAGCCGCCCGTCACGAACTTGGCCATGCTTTGGGACTCTGGGGCCATAGTCCCCTGGAAACCGACACTCTCTACTTTTCCCAAGTTCGCAACCCACCCTCCATTTCCGCTAGAGACATCAACACCCTTAAGCGGATTTATGAGCAACCGACTCGCTTGGGCTGGTCTGTGGATTAATATTTGTCTTGATTTAGATGGATATATACCCTGAGCGAAACAAAAAGTGAAAAAAAGGCACCAAGAGAAAGGCGCACTTTGTCGCTGATTAACTTGCGATTAGCATAAAAAGTAGCAAGGAAAAAACAAGACTCTTTTGCTTTTTTTTAAAATTTCTGTGTAGATTTAGAAGCCAATTAAGCATTTGCCGATCTTCGCGCTACAATATCTTGCTTATATCCGGATCAGTAAAGCATCGGCTGGCTGCTTACCGGCTCAGTTTTTAAAGTTAGGCTAGGGTTTTTGTCACCTTGGTAAAATATCTGAGGTGTCTAAGCAGTCGGTAGCGGTTTATTTTAGAAGGAATGGGTAATATAAGTAATAGCGAAGAGGCGACTTTCTTCTCTTAGCCTCTAAATGGCTGTTTGCCCTCCCTAATTAGCAATAGAAGTGTGCTGCCGGTCAGAAAAACCTGATAAACCCCGATTTGTGCTGGGAGTGACATCCAATAAGACTCTTTTATTTTTCACCGATTACAGATCCCCCCAAGCTTGTTTTGAAGGGAGTGTTCAACCTTCCTTTTCAAAGCCGGCACAGCGATTTGAGCCGCCAAGGGTGCGGGAGAAGCACGCTCAACCAACTCTTTTTGAGGCAAAAATTCCAGGATTGGGATGAGAAATGTTAAGTTCTGAAAGCTACCCACTGTCAACTATCAAAAGGATTCATTAGAATAGCGGAAAGTAGTGGGCTTAAGTATCCGGTTCAGCGATCCTGTCTCAATTAAAAATAGGGATGAGGATTGTAACGAACCAGAGCAAAAGACGCAAGGATTAAAGAGGCGTCGGGGAATTGACCCAAAAAAGCCCTCTCCAGTGGGTACTTCAGAGACTTCCCCAGTTAAGACTGCTAACAAGCGGTTGGGTTCAGACGCTTGAAAAGGAGACATTTTCGCAGGGATGGATATAGTAAGTTAGCGCACATTGTGCCAGTTTCTCGCCTTCTCGGTCCTTAAAAACTGGCATCCTACCCACCCAAGCAAAATTGGATGAGGTACTTAGGGGAAAGCACGATGAATTTTGTCAAAAATTTAAGTAGTATTTAACAGAATGCAAGACACGGCCTAAATGAGTTAAAAAGGGGTGGTGAACCTGGGCAGGATGGTTCAAAACAGAAGTTGGCGGATTGAGACATCTACTGAGTTCTTGTGGCTAACACGCTGCCGGCACCAACACTCCAACTCTCCCACACCCAATTTGGGTTGATTTAATGACTGAATGCTGTGACTGCGATGCTGCACTTCTGGATCGCATGAAGAGGCAATTGTAGAAAGCAGTTTGAAAGTATCTACTGCCGATCCCACCAAACCGGCTTGATTAAAGCGCAAAGTGCGTATGAAGTTCAAGGATACAGGGTAAATATGGGTGCATTAATGATTATCGGTTTCCTGATCAACTCAGATGGCAAAACCGAATGGCTTTTTTACCACTGACTTGCTAGTGGAATTAGAACGCAACGGTGCAGCGAGATTCTCATTTCAGGATCGCGCTTTTCCAAATACCTAGCATCTTGCACACTTTTCAAGAGTTCAACTGAGATGACATGGTTGATGTAAACCAAGCTAGCTTGGCAGGACTCTCCGAAACTACAATTAAGCCAACAAAGTAGCGTGCTATTTTTGTGAAAAAGGCTACAATCGGAGAGGTCTGAGCAAGATTCAACCTTTACTTATCCCACACTCGCTATATGCCGGCATATATGGTGGCGGCGAAGGGATTTATCTTCCAGTTAACTAGCCCGCAGTTGTTCAAGCCATTGAGCGCTTGTAAAAAGCTGTAACCGGCTATTTTGTATAAAGCTCTATTGAGCACAAGCTATCTAGTTATTGATTGTTTCATGAAGGAGCATGAGGAACGCAGCATGACCCAGGCTAAAAACGTACTTGCAACCCTTGATCAGCCTGAGCTGGAAACTTTTACCCAGCCTGAGATCGAGTTAGAAGATCTTTTAATTGAAGAAGCAGAAGATGAGTTGATTGGTGCCGACTCCGGCGATCAAGAAGCCTTTCTAGATGCTCAGTCTGATGATGAGGACGCGAAGTCTGGGAAGGCTCGCTCTGGCCGGCGGAAAGCCCAGGCTAAGAAAAAGCATTATACAGAAGACTCGATTCGCCTCTACCTGCAAGAAATCGGCAGAATTCGACTGCTGCGTGCAGACGAAGAAATTGAGCTGGCACGTAAGATTGCCGATTTGCTTGAATTAGAGCGTGTGCGAGAGAAACTCTCTGATGACTTAGCTCGGATTCCCAAGGATGCGGAGTGGGCTGAGGCTGTGAAGATGCCATTGCAAGACTTTCGTCGTCGCCTGCATTTAGGCCGGCGCGCAAAGGAAAAAATGGTGCAGTCTAACCTCCGGTTGGTGGTTTCGATTGCGAAAAAGTATATGAATCGAGGTCTGTCATTCCAAGACTTGATTCAAGAAGGCAGTCTGGGTTTAATCCGGGCGGCTGAGAAGTTTGACCACGAAAAAGGTTATAAATTCTCGACCTATGCGACTTGGTGGATTCGTCAGGCAATTACCCGTGCAATCGCCGATCAGTCGCGCACCATTCGTCTTCCCGTTCATCTTTACGAAACAATTTCTCGAATTAAGAAAACCACCAAATTACTTTCCCAAGAAATGGGTCGCAAGCCCACGGAAGAGGAAATCGCCACTCGCATGGAGATGACCATTGAGAAATTGCGGTTTATTGCCAAGTCCGCGCAGTTGCCAATTTCTCTGGAAACTCCTATCGGGAAAGAAGAAGACTCTCGCTTGGGAGATTTTATTGAATCTGACGGAGAAACCCCGGAAGATCAAGTTGCTAAAAATCTACTCCGGGAAGACCTTGAAAGTGTCCTCGACACCCTCAGCCCTCGCGAACGTGATGTTTTGCGTTTGCGCTATGGCTTGGATGATGGGCGCATGAAGACGTTGGAAGAAATCGGTCAAATATTTAACGTCACACGCGAACGAATTCGGCAGATCGAGGCAAAAGCATTGCGGAAGTTGCGCCACCCCAATCGCAATAGCATTCTCAAAGAATATATTCGCTAGTATCGCTAATGGTTAATCGCTGAATAATTAGTGATTAGTCATTAGTAAATTAAAAAAAAACTGGGCGTTCCCTTTGGAATTCCCAGTTACTTTTTTTTGGAGATTGTAGAGATTGATAAACTGAGTGTGGGCTACATCGGCACTCTTAGCGCATAGGATTTTTCGGCCTTACAAGAGATGAATGCAATTTGATATTACGAGGTTTTGAAGAATTAGATTAAGCCCCAGAAGTGAAGCAAACCTTTTCCCGTTACCAATTCCAGAATCATTGCGCCGGCAAAGCCAATCATTGCCAGACGACCGTTCCAGTTCTCGGCACCGGGGGTGAAGCCAAAGCGCCAAGCGTTGCGATTTTCTTTTTCCATGAAGATGAATGAGCTTTAGCTACATTTTTTTAAGTTGTGTAAATAAATGTAACAAATAATCTTTGTAGGTGCAAGAAGCAGCCGATTCTAATGACTGTGAGAAAACTTCACTGCTAGACAAAAAAAACTGATTGAACGCAGCTAAGGCAAGATCGCAATGCCTGTTTCTGGGTCAAATAAATGAATTTTGTCCGGTGCAATCGCCAGCCAAAGTTGCTCACCGGCATTTACAAGACGATCTGGCTCAATTCGCACCTGTAGCATTGAGGGATTGCCGGCATTCTCAATGGGACTAACATGAAGTTGCGTTTCCGCGCCGAGGGATTCCACAAGATCAACTTGAACTTGGATATTTCTCAGCGCTGGCAGACTAATGTTTAAGTGTTCTGGGCGGATGCCTAAAATCAGTGATTGGCCCTTATATTTTTCCAAAGCCGGTGCCCAAGTGTCTGGCAGCGTGAGGCGGAATTGGTTCTGGTAGAGCAACAGGGGTGCTTGAAACTGCACCGGCAAAAAGTTCATCGGGGGTGAGCCAATGAAGCCGGCAACAAAGCGATTTACAGGCCGGTTGTAGAGTTCCAGTGGTTTTGCCACCTGCTGAATTTGGCCGGCATACATAACCGCAATGCGATCACCCATTGTCATCGCTTCAGTTTGGTCGTGAGTGACGTAAATCGTGGTTGTTCCTAGCTGGCGTTGTAGTTTGACGATTTGAGCGCGGGTTTCAGCACGAAGTTTCGCGTCTAGGTTCGATAGGGGTTCATCCATCAAGAAGACTTGGGGGTTACGGGCGATTGCCCGTCCAAGGGCAACTCGCTGCTTTTGCCCCCCAGATAGCTGCTTCGGCAGCCGATCAAGGAGTGATTCAATTTGCAATAGCTGGGCAACCCTTTCCACCTGTGTGTCAACCGCTTTCTCTTGCGCTGAGAGGTAGCGCAGATTTTTCGGCAAGGATCGCGTCATGCCGGCGAACATTTTTTCAGCAGATTTACCGATTGATAACGAGTCATTTTCCCCATTGCCAAATTTGGTGCGCCGCAGCCCAAAGGCAATATTGTCATAAACTGTCATGTGGGGATAAAGGGCGTAATTCTGGAACACCATCGCAATGTCTCGCTCTTTCGGGGGCAATTCATTGACGAGGCGATCACCGATTTGAATCTCGCCGCCGGTGATTTCTTCTAAACCGGCGATTAAGCGCAGTAGGGTACTTTTCCCGCAACCCGACGGCCCAACCAGTACCATAAATTGGCCATCTGGCACTTCTAAATTGATGTCCCGCAAGATGGACTTGTTTTCGCCTTTGCGACCGGGAAAACTTTTGTAAACACTTTTGATAACAACTTTTGCCACGGCGGTCAATATCTAATACATCTGGAAAGTTGAGGGAGATTCGATCTCTTCACCCGATATTTCTAAAATATATGAGAAGTCACAAAATTAGGAAATTTAATAATGAGGGCAAAAAGGTTAGCCGGCTTCGTGATCTCGATACTCGCGCTTATAACTTTAGCAGGCTGTAGGACGAAAGACACGATCCCTGCTCAACAAGTTGTTACACTTGCCGGTTGGCAAAGCAATCTCAGCGAACAGCGGCTTCTCAAACAGCTTATTCAGAAATTTGAAGAAAAATATCCTCATATTAAAGTTAAATATGAAGTGATTAACAGTGAGTATATGTCTGTTATTTACACCCGCTTAGCCGGGGGAACTGCGCCAGATGTATTTTATTTAGAGGCATTTGAAGCCCCTAGATTGATGAAGGAGGGGGCATTAGAATCTCTAAACGCTTATGTAACCACAGATTTTAATATTGCTGATTTTGAGAAACGGTTACTAGATGCTTTTAGAAATGACGGTGAAATATATGGCATTCCGAAGGATTTTTCTACTTTAGCTCTTTTTTATAACAAACAAGCTTTTAAAGAAGCCGGTATTTCCCAACCCCCTAGAAATTGGGAGGAGTTGATTAGATATTCCCAAAAACTGACGGCTGATAAAAATAAAGATGGCAAAATTGATCGCTACGGTTTTGGAGTTTCTCCAGAATTGGCGCGACAATATTTTATGATTAAAGCTTGTGGAGGAGAGTTAACGGATCAAGCGGGTAAAGCGGCTTTTGCAACACCAGTCGGGTTAAAAGGTCTGCAATTTGTGATTGATCAGTATCGAAAAGATCAGTCTTCCGCACAACCTTCAGATGTTGGAGCAAGTTGGGGCGCTGAAATGCTTGGCGCTGGAAAAGCGGCGATGGTTATTGAAGGATTGTGGGCAATTCCTAATTTAAAGGATACGTTTCCAAGGCTAAATTATGCAGTAGTGGAGGTGCCGGCAGTTTGTGGTAAAAAAGGCACAATGGCTTTTACGGTTGCTTATGCAATGAATAAAGATGCGAAGAATAAACCGGCTGCTTGGGAGTTAATTGCTTTTTTAACCGGCACAGAAGCGATGAAAATATCAACAAGTACAGGATTCGCCTTACCTAGCCGCCAATCTGTTATGCAAACGTTTAAACAAAATCCCCAATATATTCCGTTTACTACAGGTGCCGGTTATGCAACCGTTTGGCAAGGAGGTGAGAGGCTTAGCAAAATTGTTACCAGTTTTAATAATCAATTTATCAGTGCGATGATTGGGCAACAATCTTTGTCGGAAGCCATGCAAAAATCTCAAGAAACAGCCAACAAAGATTGTATGACTCCCTAAATTAGCAGAGAAATAGACTTATGTTTAATTTAAAAACGTTAAGCAAAAATAAAACTATAAGAGAAAGTTTCTCTGCTTATTTATTTATGACTCCTACAATCCTAATTTTAGGAGTATTTTTAGTCCTTCCAATTATTTTTGCTGTATTTTTAGCTTTTCATAAAGTAAAAATTTTAGGTGAACTAAATTTTAAATGGATTAACGGACAAAATTTTCTGTGTCTTGTTAATGATGAGCGAGTTTGGATTGCGCTAAAAAACACGGCTGAGTATGTGGCGATAGTGGTGCCGGTTCAAACAATATTAGCGCTTGCTTTAGCGACAATTTTAAATGCTCAAATTAAAGGAAAAAACTGGTTTAGGATTATTTTCTTTCTCCCAACCGTTACATCTTCAGCAGTTTTAACCTTAATTTTTATGTGGATGTTAAATTCTAACGGCTCAATTAACACGCTGTTAGGATTTATCGGGTTGCCGGCTTACAATTGGATAGGCGATCCAGATGTAGCGCTGAAAGCCATTATGCTGATGAATATTTGGTCAACTGCGCCATTTTACATGGTGATCTATTTAGCGGCGATGCAAGATATCCCTGAAAGTTTATATGAAGCAGCAACGCTTGATGGCGCGACAACCTGGGAAAAATTTTTATATATTACCTTGCCGTTTTTAAAACCGGTGACTTTTTTTATTATTGTGATCGGAATTATTGGCACATTTCAACTCTTTGATCAATCTTATATCTTTTCTGCCGGCTCAGGTGGCCCTAATAACGCTACTCTAACGCTTGTGCTTTTAATTTATCAGTATGCTTTTAAAAATTTAGAAATGGGTTATGCTGCTGCCCTCGCTTTAATGTTAGCCTCAGTTATTATGATGGCAACCGTTATTCAACGCAGTTTGTATAGAGAAGAACAATTGAAGTAGGGGGTGAAAAGCAGTGAATCGTTTTTATTGGTCAAAAGCAATCTTATACGCAAGCTTAATTTTTTATGCAATTATAACGATACTGCCCTTTATATGGGCGCTTTCTGCTTCTTTCAAACCCCTGGAAGAGATTTTAACCGGCGGTTTAAGTTTTATCCCCAAACAACCCACACTTGATAACTACAAACAGATTTTTATTGAACAACCGATCTTTCTGCGGTGGTTTTTAAATAGTTTAATTGTCGCTATTTGCGTCACCGCTTTCAATCTATTATTTAACTCAATGGCTGGTTACGCTCTTGCACGACTTCAGTTTCCCGGCCAAAATTTATGGTTTTTCTTGATTTTAGCAGTTTTAATGGTTCCCGGCCAAGTTACTTTAATTCCCAGTTATTTAATTTTAAAAACTTTGGGATGGTTGAATTCTTATCAAGGTTTAATTGTCCCTAGCGCTGTTAATGCAACATTTATATTTATGATGCGACAATTCTTTGTGAGTTTCCCCAGAGAATTAGAAGAAGCTGCTACGCTAGATGGATTAGGGCGGCTAGAGACATTTTTTAAAATCGTGTTGCCTTTAGCAAAGCCGGCTTTAGCCGCACAAACAATCTTTGTCTTTATGGGTTCTTGGAATAATTTTTTAATGCCCCTGGTTATTCTATCCGATCAAGAGCTATTTACGCTTCCCCTTGGTTTAAATGCCTTTAAAGGGCAATATGTAACTTATTGGAATTATCTCATGGCTGCCTCAATGATTTTTACGCTGCCGGCTTTGGTAATTTATGCCTTTTTTAATCGTTATTTCATTCAAGGTGTTACCTTCACCGGCGGTAAATGAGGTAGAGATAAAATTAATATAATTTTAAGAATTTAAAGCAAAGATGACTAAGAATCGGCAGAGAAAGTTGGTGAAAATAAGATGACGCGACTGCCTCACGATCAGTTTTCCAAGCAATATTTTCAAGAGTTGTTAGCGCTGCTAGGTTCAGTAAAGACAAGCCGAAAGTATCACCGGAAGTCCTGCAAGTGGATGTCTAGTTTGTGCCGGCACCCCAAACCTGGACAGAAGCCCAAGTTCTAAGTTTACTGGGTCAAATGGCATCAACGCCAAAGCAGCCCTTAAAATCGACAAAGCCATATAACGGCTGTAATTGCTTTGCCGTGAAGATTTCCCCTTCAGCTGGGCAGCCTTTACTTACACGAAGGGCAAACAAAAAACCCGCTGATGCGGGCTTTGTTCGTAATAACTTTAAATGTTAACCGGCACGCAAATCATCTCTACCCCAATTCCTGGGAACACAGTGTCAGGGAAATTACCTTCTCCCCAGAATTGAGTAAAGGCACCCGATCACCGGCACCATCTTTACCCCAGATTGCCACCTCACCAATCGGCAACTTCACCAACCGATCCGCAGAAGTGTGTAACATCACCGAAGCATCCTTCGCTGCCGGCACGATCCCCGCTAAGGAATCACTCTTGGTGGTAAACTGCAACGCCTGAGTCCCAATTTCTCCCCGATTTGCCGGTCTCAATAAGTGTATCGGCAACCGCTTCGCAAACCCTAACTCAGACACCAGCAACAAATCTTTATTCGTTCCCATTGTTGCACAGCCAACTAACTCCTCCTGCTTCCGCAAGCGCAATGCCTGATAACCCTGTGCCGTGCGTCCCATCACCGGCAACTGCTCCTCATTCACCTCAAAGCGCAACAGCCGGCCTCCAGAAGTTGCCAAAACTACCTCCTCATCAGCAGCCGCCAGATGTGCATACACGAGCAAATCGTCATCCTTCAACTTCATCACCGTCAGACCTCGACCTGTCATATTGGCCAACTCTAATAAGGGAATCCGCTTAATGCGTCCCTGCTGCGTTAGCATAATTAGCGTCATACTGTCAAGATAGTCTGAGATAATAAATTGAGCGGTGATCGCTTCCCGATCGTTGTGGACAGACTGAGGTAGCAAAGTCACAAACGGCTTGCCCTTCGCGTCCCGACCCGTTGCCGGTGGAATGTCCCCAACCTTAAGCGCAAACGCCTTGCCGGTGCGAGTCAAGGCTAAAACATCCTGCCCCGTCTTAGCCAACTCAGTCTGAACTGAAAAGTCCTGATTACTCGGCACAGACTCCGCGCCCTTGCTCTTTTTCCGACCGCGAGTAGGCTGCTGTAACGCCGCCACCGGCAGCCGGCGCACATATCCCCGGTGCGTGAATTCCAGAACCGTTTCTTCCTCTGGGAAAGGAAGAGAGGCAGGGGGGGAGACTGGAAGCGGGGGAGAGTCTGACTTATTTCTCCCTTTTTCTGCTTTCTCCTGAGTTCCCTTGCCGGCTTTTTCTTCTGCACCTTTACCCTTCTGCCGTTGTGCCGATTTATTTCCGTAAATCCGGGTACGGCGCGGGTCGCCATACTTCTTTTTCTGGGATCTCAAGTCTTTTTTCAGGGCTTTGAGCAGTTCCTGACGATCACCCAGCAACAGTTGCAATTCCTGCCGGCGCTGCGTTAGCTCCGTAAACTCCGTCTGCAAATTCTGCCGTTCTAAACCCGTCAGCCGGCGCATAGGCATCGCCAAAATCGCATCTGCCTGCCGATCACTCAAATTCAGCTGCTCCTGAAAAGCGATCTTGGCAGTCGTGCCATCCGGCGCATTTCTGAGAATGTCAATCACTGCATCGAGATTTCCCAACGCATTGAGCAAACCCTCAACAATATGCAGCCGTTCCTCAGTCTTATTCAGTTCATGATTATATCGGCGCGTCAGTGTCAGCTCTCGGAAATTCAAAAACTGCAGCAATAACTCCCGCAGCGTCAACTGGCGGGGCTGACCCTCCACAATCGCTAGCAAAATCGCCCCAAAGGTAGACTGGAGCGCTGTTTGGTGGTACAGGTGATGCAGGATGTTTTGAGGCTCTACCTCTCGTTTGAGTTCAACAACGACACGCATCCCCTCACGATCGCTCTCGTCGCGGATATCAGAAATGCCCTCAATTCGCCCTTGATTGACTAACTCTGCCATCTTTTCAATCCAAGCCGCTTTATTGACTTGGAATGGCAGTTCTGTCACTACAATTGCCATGCGCTTGTGCCGGCCTCGCCCTCCTTGAACCTCTTCAATTTGAGCAATGCCCCGGACAGAGATGCTGCCCTTGCCGGTGGTGTAAGCTGCTCGAATTCCCTCTGTCTCGACGATTTCGCCGCCGGTGGGGAAATCTGGCCCTGGAATCAGCTCAAACAACTTCTCATCGGGCAGATCGGGCCGGTCGATTAAGGCAATTAAACCATCAACAATCTCTCCCAAGTTGTGGGGAGGAATATTGGTGGCCATCCCCACCGCAATCCCAGAGCAACCGTTGAGCAATAAGATCGGCAGTTGCGCCGGCAGTACCACCGGCTCTTGCTGTGAGTTATCGAAGTTGCCAATAAAGTCAACCGTCGCCGCGTCAATTTCAGCCAGCATCGCCTCGTGGCTTACCGGCGCTAAGCGAGTTTCGGTGTAACGCATGGCTGCCGGTGGGTCATTGTCCACCGAACCAAAGTTGCCATGACCGGCTAGCAGCGGATAGCGCGTCGAAAACTCCTGCACCATCCGCACCAATGCGTCGTAAACCGCCTGATCTCCGTGGGGATGATATTTCCCCAGCACATCCCCGACCACACGGGCGCATTTGCGGTAGGGTCGGTCTGGTGTCAGCCCCAACTCGTGCATAGCGTACAAAATTCGCCGGTGGACGGGTTTTAAGCCATCGCGAACGTCCGGCAGTGCCCGCCCGACGATCACACTCATGGCATATTCAAGATAGGACTGTTGCATCTCCGTGTGCAGGGCAGTGGAGATCACCTGTCCTGTCGAGAGCAAGTTCAACTGTTTGGCCATGAGTTCAGTTCCTTAATTCCCAACTTTTAACAGTGTCGTGCAATTTAAGCCATGTCATCTAGCGTAACGGAAGACTTGGTCTCGATCAGACTTCTGTGCCGGTGCTTGATGGTTTGTTATAGATTCTTTGGTGGGGGGCTAAGGCTATAGCTGAGTTCGCTTTTAAAATTGAAAATCAGTTATCCCTCAAACGAAACCACCTTCAACCACTTTATTCACACCGGCTGACGGCAGCATCGCATAGCACCCCAGTCTTCACAAAAATTGTTTCTGTGAGAATTAATCAATTAATGCCGGTTTAGGAAAATAGCTTGAGAAATACTTTTTTGATTGACTAACCTTCGATGGGTCTTTAAACCTAGACTATAAGAGTAGCTTGCCAAAATTTCTAGGTGTAAACCACTTCGGGTGATTTTACGGGCCGGCTCTGACTTCAGCCTTCTGGCTAGGTAGCACACAGACAAGACATACTGGTAGGGATAGGCGAGGAGGTACGGATGTCCTTTATTGTGTGCCCCTTAGCGCATGGCATTCAAACTTATAACTTTGTGGCTCAACCCCAAGTTTTTCGGGCGAATGCTATGCCTTGCGACCACGTTGTGCTAACGGTGTCGGTCGCTTATAAACGGGGACATGACTGTTCTGTAGCTGGCGGTAACGCCCAGCTTTTCTCCAGTCCTAAACAAGTTTAGATGGTATCCAGTGGGAAGTTCAAAATGAAAACCGTTTTGATTGTGGAGGACGATCAGGTCAATGCGCGAGTATTTTCTAAGATCCTGACCAAACGGGGCGGCTTAGCCGTAAAGCATACCGAAAATGTGGAAGAGGTGATGCAAATTGCCCAAGCTGGGGAAGCGGACATTATTTTGATGGATGTCTCCCTCGCTCGCAGTGTTTACAAGGGCAGAGCGGTTGATGGCATCAAAATCACTCAAATGTTAAAGTCAGACCCTCAAACGGCTAGTCTGCCCATTATCCTGGTGACGGCTCATGCGATGGCCGGCGATCGCGAACAATTTCTAGAGCAGAGTGGAGCAGATGGGTATATCTCCAAACCTGTGGTCGATCACCAAGAGTTTGTTGATCGAATTATGGCTCTGCTGCCCAAGGATTAAAGTGGGTTTTAGATTTTAGATTTTAGATTCTTACCCAATCCAAAATCTAAAATCTAAATGCTTTAGGGCGACATGACAGGAGGTGTAGGAGCTTCTTGATTTTGCGCTAGGGAGGCTTGGATACGAGGCGTTTCTAAGAATTTTTGGGTGTCTTGGAGCAAGCGCTCTCCCCAAAGATTTTCTTTGAGAAACTCTATATCCCCATATCGGTTGTCTAATTTTAGCGCCGCTTCTCCCATCGCTAAGCCCTGTTCTTGGTCGCCTTTGGTGTAAAGGGCGACAGCAAGGGCCAGCATTGGTTCGGCTGCTTTGTCGTCAATGGAAACAGCGGTTTTCCACCTTTGAATCGCTCCTTCAATATCGCCTTTCTCGTAGTTGACTAATCCAATGTTGTTAATCGCCGGCCAAAAGTTTTTCTCTTGGGCGTAGGCTTTTTCATACTCTGCGACAGCTTCGGGAAATTGATTGAGCTTGTAGTAAGCATTTCCCAAATCGAATAAAGCACCCGGAACATTGGGTTTTAATTTCAAGCCGGCTTGTAACTCTTGAATGGCTGCGGCGTAGTTTTCCTGCTGAAACCGCGCCGATCCTAGGGCAAACAAGATTGAAGCATTCTCAGGATCTAGGTTTTGAGCTTGTTGCAGGGCTGCAACTCCTTTTTCTAGTTCCTCGGTTTGGATATATAAACTACCCAGCAGCGCCCAAGTTTGAAAACTTTTCGGTGCCAACTGAGTGGCTAGCTCAGCTCTGGGCAAAGCCAATTCATATTGCCTGAATCGCGCTAGCTGCGCGGCTTCCTCTGCTATGCTCAAGCCCGTTTTCTCCATTTGGGTTGAGTCAAGTTGCAGGGGATGGGGCAATAATGCCTGTCCAAAAGCAGGCACAGCAGCACTCCCGACAGCAAGAGTGATTAAGAAACAGATGAAAGGAATACGCTTTGGCACAGTACAGCTTTGAAAAAATGCTAAGGGTTCTCGGCTAGCTTAGATCATCTCATTTCAATCGTGACAAAAATCCGCTCGAAAAACTAGCCCTGTCCACTTCTTCAATCTCTTTTCTGGCTAATCTGTATAAATTACATCGCTTCCCACTCTATCTGCCGGCAGCAGTGTATGGGGTTTTCTCCGTAAAGTCTTACCGCGTTATGATCACTTGTGCTTCCAAAATCCATTAAGTTATACTTTTTTAATGCACGTATTTTAAATTAAAGAACATTATTGTATATAGCATTTATCCATTTGTATTTTGCAAAATAATCACAAAATGAGCAAACAGCCTGAAAGAGAAGTTCCGCTCAAATGGCTAAACTCGGCTCGAACTTGGAACCGTTGAATTGAGCCAAAGTCGGGGTTTTGCGCCGGCAGCGTGGTACGAGGCAAAAACTGAGCTTAGTATTGCAACTTGAGTGCGTTGGCAACAAGCCGATTGCTTCAGCCGGCTCACTCAAAATTTCAGCGGGATGGATCTACCCCAAGAGGGACAAATGAACGGGGATCACCCTGTTAGTATCTATATTAAAGATTAGTACACTTTGAATAGGATATTTTATGCCAGAAAATCAATCTGAAAACTTCGATGTTCAGCAGCAAAATGAGAGCATTCAAGCCGGTGAACAAAAATTACCAGAAGTTAATGTAGAGGACGACTACGAAGCTTCAAAACAATTTAGTGGTGGTGTCAGTGCCGAGGCGGCTGAAGCTGCGACGGCTCCTAACTTTAGGGTTTCCCAACCTCAAGAAACCACAAACGCAACTCAGCAAACTGGCGCTCCTGGAGATTACCGCCAGATGGCTAAAGATATCAACCCTTCATCACAAGCTAGCAGTACCGTCAGTGATGAACTGGTAGAAAAAGCTTTGGAAAAGGGCCAGTCGGCTCAGTAAGCTTTCCGAATTTTTTACACCTAAATACTGCCCTCGCTCAACCGATTCATGGTTGGGCTTTAATTGTTGGATAAACCAAATTTTTATTTAGAATTATGCCGATATTTAAAAGGTATTTTCTGGGAAAATTCAAACTTTGGGTGAGTCAAAATCTCGCTGCTTTAAGCTTTCTATCACCTCAATCAGTTCTTCGGGTCGATCAATTAAAAAATCTGGATTTTGCGCGGCTAACACTTGTTTGGAATTAAACCCCCAAGTCACGGCAATTATTTTGATCTGACTTTTTTTAGCCGCTTCTATATCGCGCGTTTCATCGCCAACATAAACAACTTCTTCAGGAGTGAAACCTTCTTTGATTAGAAATTTCTTAATGACTCTATGTTTACCAAATAAAGTCGTTTCTGCATAAACAAATTCAAATAAATCTTGTGCCTCATTATTTTGAAGAATGCTCATAACATTTGGCTTAGAGTTAGAAGTAATAATTCCTAGCTTATTGCCTTGACTTCTTAGTTGTGTCAGAACTTCCTTTATTCCTGGCACTGGATGGATTCGAGGGATCTCATGAGCTAATTCTAACTTTACTTTTCTTAATAAAAACGGAACTTTAAAAATAGAAACTCCGGAATCCTTAATAACTTCTCTAGAGCTTAAGTTTTTGAGCTGTTCAATATCCGCCCGACTCGCTTGCTTGTATTTAAATTCAACAGCCAAGCGATTAATAACAACAATGAGTGCCTCAAGAGTATCGGCAATTGTGCCATCAAAATCAAAAACTATTACTTTTACGGTCATAATTTAGCTAAACTTATTTGCAACGAAATATCGGCTGTATTTGAAAATGACGATTAAGCGCAATTCAGAAGCTATTTTGACGCTTGGAATGTAAGTTTTTTGTACATTTATTTCCACGTTTCACATTTCTCTTCAATAACTGCTTGACCGGCTTCCAGATTAACCCTGGCATTGCGCCGCAGCATCTCTGGTTTAATCCGCCGCAGCGCTGATGCACGAAAGCGCTGATCCCACTGTTCATCGGATATCTGGGCTAATTCTGCGAGAGTGGGAGCAACATTCTCAGGATAAGGTTGAAACTCTGCCACATCGGTTTCTTTAGCAAATCGTTGGTTCCAGGGACACACATCCTGGCAAATATCGCAGCCGGCAACCCAACCGTGCATCTGGGAGGTGATGGCATCTGGCAAATCTTCCCCGCGATTCTCAATCGTATGATAGGCAATGCAGCGATTAGCATCCACCACAAATGGCTGGACGATCGCGCCGGTGGGACAGGCATCCAGACAGCGAGTGCAAGTACCGCAGTGTTCGGTATGCGGTTGATCCGGCGTTAGAACCAGATCAGTCAAGACTTCTCCTAAAAACACCCAAGAACCGTACTCTCGCGAGATCACATTACTGTTCTTCGCGACCCAACCAATCCCAGCTTGCTGCGCCCACATTTTATCCTGAATCGGGCCGGTGTCCGCATAGTAACGTGCTTGGATGCCGTCGCCTTGCGCTTGCAACCAGTTTGCCAACGCCTTCAGTTTTTTATGCAGTACCTTGTGATAATCCCGTCCCCATCCATAACGGGAGATTTTGGCATATTTTTGTTCTTCTGGACGCTGCTGAGGAGTGTAGTAGTTGAGTGCTACGCAGATGACAGACTGCACCTGTGGCATTAACCGGCGAATCTCTTGACGGTTCGGGTTAGCCATCCAATCCATATCAGCGTGGTAGCCTTTCGCGAACCACGCCTGTAGGTGCGCCGCATCTGAAATGCCGGCAGCCGCATCTGCTGTAGCGATTCCAACCTTGTGGAATCCCAACTCTGTAGCTTTCTGTTTAACCTGGGTGCTACTAACTGGTGAGTTCACAGGCTTAAAAATTAGGGCAGGGGCAAGTTTATGCTTCTTTCTCACCAGCCGAATAGCGCATTTATCCTGCGAAGACAAATCGATCTAGCGATCAGGAGCGCAAACGATCAAAGTATTATAATTTTTGTCCGACCTATTGGTAAATTTTATAGATAAATTGTTGAAAAGCGTTACATAATTGCCATTGCTCGGCGAGTTTGCAGTTTCACCCTCTGATCAAGGTATGAATGATTGCGTCCCAATATTCGTTTAAAATCGATTTGCCGCCTATGCTTTCTCCAGGGTGAATCTGATGGAAACCGAAGACGCTATCAACTCAAACACTGAATCGGCATCTGCAACTGACATCACAATAGAAGGCATTACAGAGCCGGTGGTGCAGCGCTATTTTGAAACGTTTAATGCCGGCGAGTTTGAGGCTACAGCGGCGCTGTTTGCCGCAGATGGACAGATGAACCCCCCTTTTGAGGAGCCGCTGGTCGGCCCTGAAGCAATTGCGGCTTACTTAGAGGCGCACGCGAAAGGGATGCAGCTAAATCCGCGCCAAGGCATCACCGAACCCTTAGAAAATAACCAAACTCAGATTCAAGTGAGCGGTAAGGTCCAGACTCCGTGGTTTGGTGTGAATGTCAGTTGGATTTTTATACTCAATCAAGAGCAGGAAATGATTTCTGCCACGATTAAACTGCTGGCGTCTCCCCAGGAATTGCTAGATATGCGCCAATCTCAGTCTTAATAGCTGAAGCATCACTCGGCGTTTAGGCATGAAGGCTTCCTAAACGCGAGTTAAGTGGATCAACGGCTGCGAATCTTAAGGGTTTGCCGGCTTTAGATTAGCATAACTAATTAGAATTTCTAATTTTATTTCACATCAATTTAGTTTATTTGACACTCCCATAAATTGCGATGTGCCGGCTATTCTGCGATTAACCTAAGCAGAAGATTAATATGATTTCTCAATGGTTTAGGAAAGGGTTAAACCGGCTCAAAGCTTATGCCCAGATAGATAGCGCCGGTGGAGTTTCTATTCTCCGCTTGAGCGCTATCGTGAAAGACATTTCACTCATCGCGGTTGCTGAAGCCTGATCCAGACCCCTAGATGACTAAGCTTTTTTCACTTCTGGCAAACTGGCTTCCAACTTGAGACAGTTACGACCGTCTATTTGCAAGCAATATTCAACCCTATCCATCAGACGATTCATAATCAGCCAGCCATAGCCGCCATCAGACATCGCTTCAGGTGATGGGGCCATATAGGTAGACAGATCGTATCCTCTGCCGTGATCCCAAACTTCCAGGGCAATGTCACGCTCCTTAAGTTCTAAGCGAATTAGCACCGGCAGGTTAGGCTGATCTCTATGGGCGTGCCGAACTACGTTGGAATAAGCTTCCGCTAGAACCAGGCGCAAGCGATTGGACTGACGGGGCCAATCTACATATTCGCCGACTTCAACCTCTAAAGAACCCAGCAGCCAGTTTTCGACGATCGTCAAAAACCTCAAATCACTTGGCACATGAAGCTCAGTTCTCATAGCTCACAGAACCTCCAGAGAAAGAATAGTTTGGTCATCTTCTTGCTCCACCGCTTGATCGCGGATGCGAGCTAATAAATTATTCAGGTCTAAAGGAGCCGGCTCAGCCAGTAGAAGCTCCCATAGCCCCGACTGTTGGAGCATGGACCCTGCATTTGACCCGCTGCCGGCGGAGCCTTCTTCAGAGATAGTGGCTTCTGTAATGCCATCGCTCGTTAGTAGAAAGATATCCCCTGGATTTAACGCTAAGGTGCCCGCTTTGGCTTTCCACACCGGCAAGATCCCCAAAGGAACGCCTCGAACTTTTAGGAAATTTGGCTCGATCTCTGCTTTGTCAGCCACCGCTTGCTTAGACCAAACGAGGGGATAAATGTGTCCCGCATTTGCATAAACCAGTTGCTTGGTTGCCGGTGTGTAACGAGCCAGAACCATAGTGATAAAGCAGTTATTACTCACCAGATCCTCTGAGAGGATGCTGTTAAGGTTTTGCATCACCTGTTCGGGTTCAGGCGTATTTTCCTGAGACAATTCCCGTCGCATGACTGAAATGGCACTTGCCATAAACAGTGCGGCTGGAACCCCTTTACCCGAAACATCCCCCACCGCTACCCAAATATCTCCTTGAGCGTGAATATAAACTTCAAAGAAATCGCCTCCCACTTCTCGCGCCGGATAGCAGCAAGCTTGGACCTTCGCACTCTCCATCTCTGGCCAACTTTGGCGCAGCAGGTTCGTTTGAATTTGACGCGCCACTTCTAGCTCAGCTCGCATTTGCTGGGCTTGTTCTTGGCTGCGCTGGTAAAGCTTGGCTTGCGAAAGCGCGAGGGCGGCTTGTTCTGCCATCCCTTCAATTAGCTGGACATCTTCAGATGACCAAGCAGCAGCGTGGTTGTCTTGGTAAAGCGATAAAACCGCCAGAAAATCCTTTTGGTAGAGCAGTGGCAACACCAGCCGATTTGCACTGTTGCTGTCTTCTTCACCCAGGCTAACTTGGCGCTGCCGGCTTTCTAGGACTGTGTGAAGCAGGGGATCTTCGTGATAGAGGGGCGTTTCCGAGTTAAGCGCTTGATAAGAAAAGGTTTCTGGCATCAAGCGATCACTTTCCACCGGACGCAGGATGCCGGCGCTAGCATGAAAAGTCCGGCCCATCGTCTCCACAATGGTTTGGAGCATACTGCGATAGTCCAGTGACTCGCGGATCGCACTCATCACGTCGTTAAAGAGTAATTCCCGCCGCAAAGCTCTTTGCAGTTCGTTGGTTCGTTGCTTGATAACTTTATAAGTTTCCGAAGCTTGTTGAACCACCGCCTTTAGTTCTTCAGGCTGCCACGGTTTAGTAATGTATTTAAAGACTTGGCCTGAGTTAATTGCCTCCACCAAATCTTCCACATCGGTGTAGCCTGTCAGTAAGATGCGAATCGTATCGGGATAACGATCTACCGTTTTTCCCAAAAACTCTGTGCCATTCATTTCTGGCATTCGCTGGTCAGAGATGATGACAGCCATTTCCCCCTGCTGATCCAGCGTTTCCAGGGCACTCAAGGCACTGTCGGCTCTGTAGACCTGAAAATCTCGCCGAAACGTCCGGTACAGCAAGTCTAGGTTGTCTGCCTCGTCATCAACTACCAAGAGTTTGAGTTTGCTTCGATTTCCTTGACTCATGCAAGACCCCACTTCCCGGCTAATCCATCAACTCGCGCTCGAAGATCCATTATCCAAACACTATAAGTTCGGGTCACAGGAAGATATCCGGGATGTTTGGACAATGGATCTTCAACTAAAGATACAGCCAATAGCATCAGTACATCCGGCTTTATGCCAATATGTTTGCGACACGTCTGGCAAATAGCTAGCGAGATATTCCCTTAAAGAAAGTACCCTAAAATTGGGTGTCTCTAACAGGTAGAAGTTGCCCAGTTAAAACCGGCATTCCCAGTTTTAGCTCTCGTCATCGCTTCTAGCTCTGTGCAATTCCCATTGGGTGAGGGGTGTTACCCCCTATTTTTATATCACGCACTTGATTTTTCGGCTAACCTGAGTTTTGCCGAGCGTGATCGAGGATTGATTCCCAGTTCATCAGCTTGCGGCAAAATGGGCTTTTTCGTCAAGACCTTTAGCAGGGGGGAGTCTCGCAGGCGATGTTTTACGATCCGGTCTTCCAGACTGTGAAAACTGATAACTCCCAATCGGCCTCCTGGTTTTAGCCAATTGGGGGCGAGGTTAATAAATGTTTCTAAAGAGGTTAGCTCTTGGTTAACCACGATTCGCAAGGCTTGAAAGACGCGGGTAGCTGGGTGGATGCGACCATGACGGTATTTAGGGGGAACGCTGCCGGAGATCGCATCTGCGAGTTCTGTGGTGGTGTGGAAGGGACGCCGGCCTACAATTTGACGCGCTAGCCGGCGCGACAGGCGTTCTTCTCCATAGGTGTAAAAAATATTGGCTAGTTCAGTTTCATCCCAGTGATTGATAATTTCTGCGGCTGTCAGGGATTGCCGGCAATCCATCCGCATATCTAGCTCAGCCTTGTGGCGAAAGCTAAATCCTCGTGCCGGTGTATCAAGCTGGCCAGAACTTACGCCCAAATCTGCAATAATTCCGTCAAATAGAGTGTTATTTGGCTTAAATTCGGCATAGTTTCCCCGCCAAAAATTGACACGTTCGCTATATTGTGCAAGATGGGCCTTGGCAGTAGCGAGTGCTTGCTCATCCCGGTCAATTGCCGTTACTCTGACACCAGGAGACAGGGCCAAAAGCAAACTGCTGTGGCCGCCGGCACCCACCGTTGCATCCAAATAATGACCATCCGCAACGATCACCACACCCTCAAGCAATTCCCGACTCAACACCGGCACATGGACAAATCCAGGTGTTTGCGTGTCTGTCTTCTCTTCCAAATCTCTCAATTCTTCATCCTTCATGTTTGTAAATAGCCGCACCCTGTATTTCTCGCAAGATTTGTTCTAAATTTTTGAAGTTTTTCTCTTGAGAATTAAGAAGAATAACATAAGCTTGTCCGGGAAGCTTTACTTCAGACACAAACTGGTTGAAAAATTGTTGATCACTGTCCGAACTTTGGAATTTATACCAAGTCCGACGTAATTTTATTCCTAACACATAAAAAGGCTTTTCGGGAAAATAGATCACCCTTTTCCGGACTAAATAGACCTCTTTAACTTGAGTGTAACGAGAAACTAGCTGCCGCAGAGGTTCTAGAGCTGGTGATGGCAGATCGTGAGGCAGAAACGTGTCACTTTCCTGCACAAAAGACCGCTCTTGCTGAGCTATTAACAGTAACTCATAATGTTGTTGAGCGCGTGCTTGGTAAGCTTTTGCTTTTTCGATCTGTCCCTGCTCTTTGAAAAAAGCATAAATCAACTCACACCCAGGCAGCACTTTTTCCGGGTCTTTTTCCATCGCTTTCTCGATGTGACCGATGCCAGAAAGTTCATTTTTCTCTAATAAAATTTGACCTAGTAAAAAGTGTGTTGAAGGATGTGCCGGCGCAGTCGTGAGGATTTCTCTCAAAAGTGGAATCGCTGCTTCATTTCCCTTAAATTCTGCCGTCCAAGCGGCGTGATCCCAAGCGTCCTCCGGCGTGAGCTGCTGAGTTTTAGCTTTCTTCTCAAGGATTTTTAACTGATTTTGTGCTTCTTTAGCGTAGGCATAGCGTTGCCGCCAAGGCGTTTCCATTTCCTGTTTCCAGGTATGGTCAAAATCTGCGAGAAACTGTTTAAATTTACTTTCTAAAAATTCTTGAGCTGCACTAATTTTGATATCAGCCGGCAGGGGAAGTTGCTTGGGTTTGCCTTTGAGATAACCTAAAGCAGAAAGTCTGTCTGTTAGGCAAGGATGGGTGTCATCCAGATCGGTCTTTTGTGCAAGCGCTCGGTCTAGCCAAATAGTCGCCTCATCAGCCGGAATACCTGCAGCCAAGGCTTTGACCAAATCCGTATAAATTGTTGCCGGCGGCTCGACTTGATGAATTACTTGTTTGTCAATATTTGGCCAGAAAGAATTGTGCAAAAATCTAGCGCTGATTGTAGTATTAATCAGGGCTTCAGCCACATTTTGCGCTCCTGCGAGGGCCGCCGCACATCGATCTGCTTCATATTCATCCATTCGCGCTAAAACAAACGAGTAAGCGTAAAAAAATGGAGCATACCAGTTAAAAAAATTCTGAAAAAGAACGGAAGATCCCCCGTGATTGCTTTGTTGTAATCTTTCTAATATTTGAACATAAATTTGCCTAACGCGATAAATCCAGCCGGCAAAGCGACTGTGGTTACCAGATAAATGTCCTAATTCATGAGCAAGAACCGCACGCAACTGTTCTGGAGAAAGCGCTTGCATTAAAGGCAGTCCCACGCGTAAATAGTTTTGCTGCCATCCAAATATTCCTAAACGAGGTCTTTGGGTAACCCCTGCACTGAACTCTTCGGTGAGCAAGATGTGATGAAAACGTGGCGCTTCCAACTTTAACGTGAGTTCGTCAACCAGCTCAAACAAGCGAGGGACATCTTGCTGGCGCAATTCTAAACCCGTAGGTGGGGGAAAATGCACCCACAGGGATTTGAGGACGATGAATGTGGGAACGAGAATCAGAATAGCGAATTTGATCATGTAACCATTGAGTCTGCCGGTTGAGATCACCATCGCCACAAGCAGTCCTAGGATAGCCAGTAGCAGTGCCAGGATGGTGAAGATGTAGGCGTAGCCAAGCATTGCAAGCAACGCTACACAAAGCTTGTAGAGTGCCGGCTGCTGATGAGCAAACTTTTCAAGGCGCTGGATGAGCGCATCAAACTGTGGTTGAGTTATGGCCATGAGACATATTCTTTTGTTGGGAAGATCGAAGCTGATCAATCTTGCCGATAGCTTTGTTTAATCTTGGCCTATTCCCTTACCCTTCAATCCATATAATTAGAAGAAGTGCAACAAAAATCAATATTAGGTGCTAGACCTGCCGGCTCACCGAGGATTGGAGATGGGCGATTTTATCCAACATCCACAATCCAACATAAACTGGGTGCGGCGGCTCGAAACTGTATAAAGGGGAGAATGCTGAGCGATGTCAAGGATTGAAACAAGAACAGAACCCATGATCCTCAACATGGGTCCCCACCACCCTTCCATGCACGGGGTGCTGCGGTTAATTATGACTCTCGACGGTGAGAACGTGGTGGATTGTGAGCCGGTGATCGGCTACTTGCACCGAGGAATGGAAAAGATCGCCGAAAACCGCACCAACATCATGTACGTTCCCTACGTCAGCCGGTGGGACTACGCCGAGGGAATGTTCAACGAGGCAGTTACCGTTAATGCGCCGGAAAAATTGGCTGATATTGCCGTTCCCAGACGCGCCAGCTACATCCGCGTGATTATGCTGGAGTTGAACCGGATCGCCAACCACTTGCTCTGGCTTGGGCCATTTATGGCTGACGTTGGTGCTCAGACACCCTTTTTCTACATTTTCCGGGAACGTGAGCTGATTTATGACTTGTGGGAAGCTGCCACCGGCTACCGGATGGTAAATAATAACTACTTCCGCATTGGGGGAGTTGCGGCAGATCTGCCTTACGGTTGGGTTGATAAGTGCGAAGATTTTTGCGACTATTTCGATCCCAAAGTTGATGAATATGAGCGCTTAATTACAGATAACCCAATTTTCCGCCGGCGCGTTGAGGGAATTGGCACGATCAGCCGTGAAGAAGCCATTAACTGGGGACTTTCTGGCCCAATGTTACGCGCTTCTGGCGTTAAGTGGGACTTGCGAAAGGTTGACCATTACGAGTGCTACGATGACTTCGACTGGGAAATCCACTGGGAAACTGCCGGCGACTGTATGGCGCGTTACGTGGTGCGAATTCGAGAAATGCGCGAGTCGGTGAAGATTATTCGCCAAGCTTTGAAAGCATTGCCTGGTGGCCCATTTGAGAATTTGGAAGCCAAACGCATGGCAGAAGGGCCAAAATCTGAGTGGAACAGCTTTGATTACCAGTTTATTGGTAAGAAAATTGCTCCTACTTTCAAGATTCCTAAAGGCGAACATTATGTCCGTGTTGAAAGCGGCAAAGGTGAGTTAGGAATTTACATTATCGGAGATGATAATGTCTTCCCCTGGCGCTGGAAAATTCGGGCTGCTGATTTCGTCAATTTGCAAATTTTGCCTCAGCTATTGCGGGGCATGAAAGTTGCAGATATTGTCACAATTTTGGGCAGTATTGACGTGATCATGGGATCGGTTGACAGATAAGATATTTTCAACCACAGATGATAGCGCAGCGTGGCGCTAGGCATACGCAGATGAACACAGATAACTTGTCTTCATCTGCGTATGCCTGCGGCACACTTCGCTATCATTTGAGGTTAAAAGCTAAAGATAACTTGTCTTCATCTGCGTATGCCTAACGGCACGCTGCGCTATCATATGCGTTTATCGGCGGTTAAAAAAATTCCAAGTATTCTTATGGATGAGAGCAACCGGCAGCTTTGCGAAATCATTGGTCAGCAAATTGCCGAGAGTCCCAACAAGCGTATTACATTTGCTGAGTATATGGATTTGGTGCTGTATCACCGACAGCACGGTTATTATGCGACAAATCAAGTCAATATTGGGACGAAAGGTGATTTTTTTACCTCGCCGCATCTCGGTGCTGATTTTGGTGAATTACTGGCAGAGCAATTTTTTGAAATGTGGGAAATTCTGGGGAAACCGGCCCCGTTTCAATTAGTAGAAATGGGTGCTGGACAAGGATTGTTAGCGGCGGATGTGCTCAAATATTTGCACAAACACTATTTTGATTTTTTTGAAGTTTTAGAATATGTGATTGTTGAAAAAGCTGCGGCGCTGATTGAAGAACAAAAACATATTTTATCAAAGTTATTAAGATTTGGCGCTAATTTGCGCTGGTGCCGATGGGAAGAGATGCCGGCAGAATCGATCACAGGTTGCTTTTTTTCTAATGAGTTAGTAGATGCGTTGCCGGTGCATCAGTTTTTGATTAAAGACGGACAATTAAAAGAAATTTATATAACGAACAACTCCATATCCCCCGCTTTATTTAAGGAGGAGACGGGCGAACTTTCTACCCCGGAGATTGCCAAGTATTTTGAATTTGTGGGGATTGATTTGCTGGGAGGTAGCTATGAAGATGGCTATCGCAGCGAGGTAAATTTAGCAGCTTTAGAGTGGATGCAAACGGTGGCAAATCGGCTGCAACGCGGGTATGTGCTAACGATTGATTACGGCTATCTGGCTGAGCGATATTACAGCCGGCAACGACGCGAGGGAACCTTGCAATGTTACTATCAGCACGCCCATCATAACGATCCTTATATTAATGTGGGCCGGCAGGATATTACGGCTCATGTCGATTTTACGGCTTTGCAGCGTCAGGGAGCATTGTGCCGGTTGCAGCCGGTGGGATTTGCTCAGCAGGGATTGTTTTTGATGGCGCTGGGTTTGGGAGATCGCATTGCAGCGCTTTCCAATATGCAGACACAAGATATTTCAGATTTACTGCGCCGGCGCGAGGCGTTGCACCAGTTGATGAATCCGATGGGATTGGGTAATTTTGGGGTATTAATCCAGAGTAAGGGGTTAAATGAGGAAGAGAAGGGGCGCAGTTTGAAGGGATTGAGCGTGCCGGTGATGTAAGAATTTGCCAAAGATTTATTTTCTTCCCATAATCAGAATTATTGCTCCCCATTATTCTTTCTACCCTATCCCCCTCTCCCCGATCAGTATTCTTTAAGTGGGAAGGGAGTAGCAACGGGCTTTTTAGTCTGTGCAGGAAGAAAGTTATTTGCTAAGGTAAAGTCTGTCAAGCAACCAAGTTTATGACCGCAACTCAAACCCAGATCAAACACGAAGTTAAAGACCTGTCCCTCGCAGCCCTTGGACGGCAGCGGATTGAATGGGCTGGGCGGGAAATGCCGGTGCTACGGCAAATTCGCGAGCGTTTTGCCAAAGAAAAGCCGTTTGCCGGCATCCGTCTGGTAGCTTGCTGCCACGTAACAACGGAAACCGCTCATTTGGCAATTGCCCTGAAAGAGGGTGGCGCTGACGCTTTGCTAATTGCCAGCAACCCGCTTTCCACCCAAGATGACGTTGCCGCTTGCCTCGTTGCCGATTATGGTATTTCTGTCTACGCGATCAAAGGCGAAGACAATGACACTTACCACCGGCACGTTCAAATTGCCCTCGATCACAAACCCAATATCATCATTGATGATGGCAGCGATGTGGTTGCGACGCTGATCCAGGAACGCCCCAACCAGATTGGTGATTTGATCGGGACGACGGAAGAAACCACCACCGGCATTGTTCGTCTTCGCGCGATGTTCCGCGATGGAGTGCTAACTTTCCCGGCGATGAACGTCAATGATGCGGATACTAAGCATTTCTTTGATAACCGCTACGGCACCGGGCAATCAACCCTTGATGGCATTATCCGCGCTACGAATATTCTGTTAGCCGGTAAATCGATAGTGGTTGCCGGTTACGGTTGGTGCGGCAAAGGCACAGCGCTGCGTGCACGCGGTATGGGCGCTAACGTGATTGTCACCGAAATTGACCCCACCAAAGCGATTGAAGCCGTGATGGATGGTTTCCTCGTCATGCCAATGGACGAGGCAGCCGCACAAGGAGACATTTTTATCACCGTCACCGGCAACAAACACGTCATTCGTGGCGAACACTTCGATGCCATGAAAGACGGCGCCATTGTTTGCAACTCTGGCCACTTTGACATTGAAATTGACCTCAAGGCGCTGGCATCTCGCGCTTCTGAAGTGAAAACCGTTCGGTCTTTCACCCAAGAATATCGCTTAAATAACAACAAATCTGTGATTGTTTTGGGCGAAGGACGTTTGATTAACCTCGCTGCCGCTGAAGGACACCCCAGCGCAGTGATGGATATGAGCTTTGCTAACCAAGCTTTAGCCTCTGAGTATTTGGTGAAAAATCAAGGCAAATTGGAAGCCGGTATTCACTCTATCCCAACTGAGGTTGATAAAGACATTGCACGGCTGAAGTTACAGGCAATGGGAATTAATATTGACTCCCTGACGCCTGATCAAACTGAGTACATTAACTCTTGGACTTCAGGGACTTAAGAGATATAACGATCAGCTTTGAGCGGTCTTCGTGTTGGTTATTTCTCTTTTTTTGAGGCGGTGCTTTGCGCCGGTCTCAAGAATGCTCTATCTAAAAATAATTGCCGCCCGATAATGCCGGTAATTATTTTATAGGGAAACGAGAAATAATTTTCTACACGCTAAAGTTTTGATTCTTGCGTTCTCAAGTAAAATTCTTGGGAACGCAAAAAATTGAGAATTTAAAAAGGGCAAAGCATTCGCGTCATAAATCTTGAGTTGAAACCCTTACATCTCGCCCTCAAATGCTTTGCCCCTACCTTGATAAATCACCACTAACCACTAACAAATAATCCTATGCAGGAATGGATAACGAACATCATGGTTTCCCTTGGCTACTTGGGAATTGGGTTGCTGATGTTCTTGGAAAACTTGTTTCCCCCCATCCCCTCAGAGTTAATCATGCCGCTGGCCGGTTTCACAGTCTCCCAAGGCAAAATGGAGTTTGCGCCGGCCCTTTTGGCGGGAGTATTGGGCACTATCCTAGGGGCGCTGCCGTGGTATTATGCCGGCAAACTGTTAGGTGATGAGAAATTGCAGGGTTTGGCCGATAAGTACGGCAAGTGGATTTCTGTATCCGGTAAAGATATTCAAAAAGCAAATAACTGGTTTAAAAAATATGGCAAGCAAGCTGTATTTTTTGGCCGGCTTGTGCCTGGAGTTCGCACCCTAATTTCCATTCCTGCCGGTATTAACGGCATGGCTTTGCTGCCCTTTCTATTTTACTCAACCATCGGCACAGTCTTGTGGGTGGGTTTACTCACCTTTGCCGGCTTTGTTTTAGGTGATAACTATGAACTTGTAGAAACCTACATCGGCCCGCTTAGTAAAATCGTTCTGGCTATTTTAATCGCTGGATTTATTATCTGGGTCGTTAGAAAAAGAATGAGAATGAACACTTAAATATAATCTTGCAATACTGATTAATTAAACCTGAAAGCTGATAGCTTAATACAGGATATTTTTGTAGTAAAAACCGCTTGAAAACGCGATCTAGTTATTGGCAACTACTGCCCTACATCAAAACCCAATGGCCAACGATTGCTAAAGCACTGGCTTGTACTTTGGGGTTTACCGTATTTTGGCCCATCTTAGCTTGGCTAGCCGGTCGCATGGCCAATTTTATCGGAGAAGGAAATGTCGTGGCTATCCTGCAACTAGCAGGAGTCGCCGCGATCATTTTTCTGATCCGAGGTACTGTCCAATATGGGCAAGATGCTTTAATGGCTAAAGCTGCTTTGAGGATTGCTTTAGACCTCCGTAAACAAGTTTATGCTCACTTGCAACAACTGAGTATTGACTACTTTGCGACTGCAAAAACCGGCGATCTTTCCTACCGGCTAACTGAAGATATTGATCGCATCGGGGAAATTATCAATAAAGTCTTTCATCAGTTCATTCCCTGCATTTTGCAACTGATTGTCGTCTTGGGTTACATGGTTTGGCTAAACTGGCAGCTAACCCTTGCCGCGCTGATTATTGCGCCACTGATGGCTTTTTTAATTGGCTGGTTTGGGGAACGGCTGCTTGTTTTCTCCCGCAGCAGTCAAAATCGCACGTCTAATTTATCTTCCCTCCTCACAGAATTGTTTAGTGGTATTCGCTTGGTGCAAGCTTTTGCTGCGGAAGAGTACGCCATTAATAGTTTTAGTAAAGAAGCCGAACACAATCGGCAGGCAAAATACCTGGCAGAAAGAGTCAAAGCGCTTCAATTTGTCGTGGTTGGCTTTCTGGAAGCGATGAGTATCTTACTACTCTTTTTCTTGGGAGGCTGGCAAATATCCCAAGGAAATTTAACAGGGGCCGGCTTTATTAGCTACGTCACAGCCGTCGCACTGTTAATTGATCCGATTTCCCTAACGACCAGCAATTACAGTGAGTTTAAGCAAACTGAAGCATCGGTAGACCGAATTTTTGAACTATTTGCCATTCAACCAACCGTTCAAGAGAAGCCCGATGCGATCGCCCTGCCTCATGTCACCGGCAAAGTAGAATATCGCAATGTTTCCTTTGCCTATCAGAAGCAAACCGCAGGAGACGAGGAAAACGCCCCTTCTCCAAATCCTGAAACTTCAACGCCAGTTTTGCAAAACTTAAATTTGCTGGTGCAGCCGGGGGAAGCGATCGCATTGGTGGGTGCATCGGGTGCCGGTAAAACAACGCTGGTTAATTTATTACCGCGTTTCTATGATCCCCAAGCCGGTGAAATTTTCATTGATGGCGTAAAGATTCAAGATGTGACCCTTCGCAGTCTGCGCCGGCAGATCGGCATTGTCCCCCAAGAACTTACGCTTTTTTCGGGTAGCATTGCCCAAAATATTGCTTTCGGTCAGGCTCAATTTGATCTCAAAGATGTTCAAGAAGCCGCTAAAATCGCGAATGCTCACGATTTTATTACCCAACTGAGCGATGGCTATCATACTTGGGTGGGTGAACGGGGTGTCAACTTATCCGGGGGACAGCGTCAGCGACTTGCGATCGCCCGCGCTGTGCTGTTAAACCCTCGAATTCTCATTCTGGATGAAGCCACCTCAGCCCTTGACTCTGAATCTGAAGCCCTTGTGCAGCAAGCTTTGGAACGCTTAATGCAAGACCGCACAGTGTTTATCATCGCCCACCGGCTGGCTAGTGTGCGCCGCGCTGACCGGATTTTAGTCATGGAACAGGGGCGCATTGTGGAGTCTGGCACTCATCAGGAATTGCTGGATCGGGCCGGTCGTTATGCCCGTTTTTACGCCCAGCAATTCAGTTAATCATTGATGATGAGTCGTTTAATCGGTTAAAGCTTTTCAAGATAGTTGAGCAAATCGGCCATTTCTTGGGCACTAGGCTGGAACTGGGGCATGGGTGGGGTTTTTCCGCTGATAACTTGTTTGATGAGGCGAACGCGAGACTTGCGCTGGGAGATGCTATCTAGGCTTGGCCCAACACGGCCTTGTGCTTGCACGCCATGACAGCCGGCACAGTTCATTTGAAAGATAGCGTGACCCTGAACTGCATCGCCATTCATGGATAAAACGCTTTTAACGTAAGGATCGGATGTCTGAATGTGGTAAAAGCCGACAACTCCCAACACAGCGAGCAATATCGCCGCCAGCCCCACGACGGCGGTTCGCTGGAGAAGACTTTCCATTTCAGGTTTGGCCAGCTGGTTATTCAAAAGCTGAGAATTTAAAGAAAGATGTACAAAAAGCTTTTCGTTTAATAACATAGCTTAAAAGATAGGGAGAGTGTAAGCAAGCTCAGAGAGTTCTATCGGCCTGCCGATCACTTCTAAAGAATATTGAGGCGGAGAGGACTTTGGCGATTAGCGGGGAATGTGAAACCCTAGGAGTGGGTGAGACGGGTTACAAGATGGGAGGTTTACCCGCTGGGGTGGCTGTCATACTTGCCTCCAGTGCCTTTGTGGCAAAGTCTTCGCAGGTCTCTCCTGTTTTGCCGCTAGAGCTAGTAGTATGAGAATCAGGAAAAAAACCTTAATCAATCGCTCAGGACTCAAGGAGAATTAACGTGGTAGAACCGTTACTGTCAGGCATTGTACTCGGACTGATTGCCATCACCCTTGCCGGTTTGTTTTTCAAGGCTTATGAGCAGTTCAAACGGGGCAATAAGTTGGGTATTTAGGCCGATCTAAATGGGCAAGCACGGGCGATGCCAGCGTTTTCGCCCCGACAGATGTTATTCGCTAGCATCTGTCAGTAAAGGATCGTCACTGGTTGGCCGGTAGAAGGTTAAGGCGGTGTTGCCGTAGACTTTCTGCCGGCATATTTCTAGGGCGGGAATGGGTGAACCTGGCAACCGAGCGGGACTGTGTTCGGCTGCGAGTTCGCCAGCCGGTGCGAGGAGTTGGTAATTGGCAATCGCCTCTAACACCGGCTTGTAAAGATTGCTAGCATAAGGGGGATCGAAGTATATCCGATCAAACTGCTGGCCGGCAAGGGTTTTCAATCGTTTGACGACGTCTCCCTGCACAACCTGAAATGTCTGATCCTCCCCAGCGACTTGTTGTAAATTTTCCTCAATGATGATGCAGGCGCGATTCCATTTTTCAATGGCTATCACCTCAGCAGCACCCCGACACAAAGCTTCTGCTGCCATTGCGCCGGTGCCGGCACACAAATCCAACCAACGACAGTCAATGATCGTGCCTTGCCAGATATTAAATACAGCTTCTCGCACCCGTGCCACTGTCGGTCGGGTATCCAAAGTCGCTAAAGTTTTGATCTGCCGGTTGCCGTAAATTCTCAGGCTCATAAGTCCCTAGGATGTTTGTTAAGATAGTCTACCCATCCTCTGTTATTAACGACACAAAGACATTGCCCTAAGGGGAGGATTTCGCAAAATGCTGTGAAAATATTTGTTATCCCCGATTGGGATAAGAGATAAATTCTTTTTTTCTAAATTTCTGCGCCGGCACTTTAATTTAAATCGAGATAACTGAAAATGCCGGCACTTTTTCAACTGCACAAAAACTCAATGCACGTTTGCCGGCACATTCACTAAGCTGACAAAATTCGCTAGCATTTGTAAGCCGGCACTCGAAGATTTTTCTGGGTGAAATTGCACAGCCATCACGTTATCACGGGCGATCGCAGCCGTTACAGTCTGGCTGCCGTGAGTCACCGTTGCTGCCTTCACGCTGGGATCAATCGGATCAACATAATAGGAATGCACAAAATAAACCCAAGGCTGAGGCGCAAGTTTCTGCCACAGGGGGACGTCTGGCTGTGGAAATTCTAGCTGGTTCCAGCCCATGTGAGGAATCGTCAGCTTCGGTTCATGCTTAAACCGGCGCACCACACCAGGGATAACACCTAAACCCGGTTCTTTGCCTTCTTCGCTACTGTCAAAGAGTATTTGCATCCCCAGGCAGATGCCTAAAAATGGTTTACCGGAGGCAATCGCATTTTTCACGGGTTCGATTAAATTGCGATCTCGCAAGTGCTGAATGGCTGGATCAAACGCACCAACTCCAGGCAGCAAAACCGCAGCGGCGGACTCGATCACCTTTGGATCGTCCGTAATTTTTGGCGATCCGCCGGCATTCTCTAACCCTTTGCAGACTGAGTGCAAATTTCCCATGTCATAGTCTACGACAGCGATGACTGGCATTGATCGGGTTCCTTTATTTATAGTAGTGATCGCTCCTAATTATTATAAAACGTCCCGACTGGTTTTTATGCGCCGAAAAATATTGTTAACATCCTTTGATACTTGGCTTCCCCATCAAATCTCGAATTCTTCTGACGATTTATTAGAAAGAGTTTCCCAACTTGATTGTCTTCCCTCATCACTAACTTTTTTGCGGAAGCTGCCGGTTGATTTTGAATTAGCTCCTGCTCTTGCGCTCGCTAAAATTGAGGAATTGCAACCGGATATTATTCTCTGTTGCGGTATGGCTGAAGGTAGAGAAAAATTAACGATAGAATCGAGGGCAGTGTGTGGGAATGATACGCTACAAACTTCTGTTGATCTAGAAAAAATTATATTGGGTTTATCGGTGACGGAAATTAGCCATGAGGCAGGAAAATTTGTGTGTGAGGCGCTTTATTATTCTGTACTAAATTTATGCAGTTCGTCTTGTTCCCAATCTCAATGTATTTTTGTTCATGTGCCGATTTTGAAAGATGAAAATCTGGAGCAAATTTTAGCAGATTTTTTATTGATTATTAGAAGGGTGGATTTTTTTTAGAAAAATCGGGTCGGTTACAGGGGTTTTATTGATTGAACTAGAGATATACACAGATGAATAACTGATGGGCTTATGGGGTTGTCGGCATAAAATTACCGAAATTTGAGATTCTTTTTCTCCTCTCTTCTCGGTTGCACTTGCCGCTGATGCCGGTGGGGAATTAGGCTAATAGTAGAGCGGGGTATTAACTGGATACAGGATGAGGATGAATAAAATATGGTTGAGCAAACGCTTGAACTCTCTATTGATTTTCCCAAAGAACAAATTACCGATTTTTGTTTGCGCTGGCAGATTAAGAAATTTGCATTATTTGGTTCTGTTTTGCGGGAAGATTTTCGCGACGATAGCGATATTGATGTGCTGGTTACTTTTGATTTAGATGCCCATTGGGGGCTACTCGATCATGTGAGAATGGAACGAGAGTTATGCGAAATATTTGGACGAGAAGTTGATTTAATTGAACGATTATCTATTGAGGAAAGTCCGAACTGGATACGACGCAAAGAAATTTTAAACACGGCACAGAATTTTTATGTTAAGGGATAGCGCTGCTCTTTTAGATATTGCGAGATTTGCCAATCAAATTCTAGAATTAACTTTGGGAATGAGTCGAGAAGAATTTGAGGCGGACATCAGAACTCAATTAGCGGTGTTATATGAAATTGCCGTTCTGGGAGAAGCAGTAAAGCGTTTATCTTTTGAGTTTCGCGCACAGTATCCAGATATCCCTTGGGTGGAAATTGCTGGGATGAGAGATAAAGTTATCCATCAATACGATAAAGTTAGAGTGGAGGTGGTTTGGCTCACGATTCAGAATGATATGCCGGCTCTTTTGGCAATGATTGAGCCATTATTGCCGGTAGAGGAAAATTAAATATTTCATTTTTGATCGACTGTCGGTGTTGGCAGATTTTTTAGAAATTATTAAAAGGGTGGGATTTATTTAAGAGGATAAGGCCTGTTGTAGGGATTTTATTGATTTAAACACAGATGAATAAGTAATGGGATTATGGGGTTGCCAGCATCAAGTTACCGATGTTGATGATTCTTTCTGTTTCTTCCTCACTCATCCGCAGCCGACGTGTGAGTGAGGGCTTTTGTTAAAAAACTTATCCCTAATGATAGGCGTGCTGTATTCCCAGCTACAGTTAAGCAATGCGGCTAACATCTATACCAATTTAAAGATGACACGGTTGCCGGTGTTGATATGCTAGTGGTGCGATTGATTGGTTAATCAATTGCGTCAATCAGAAAAAAGTTAAGACAGGTGGATGGCTGGAAGTGCGATTTGATAGTTACGATCCAGGGGATTTCTACGATGAACTGTTCGTCGGCGAGGGCACACCCCGCCCAGAAGCGACTCCTTTGATAGAAAGAATTCACTCACTATCTGAAGGGGAATTGAAGCGGCGGCAGCAGGCAGCACAAATTGCGCTGTTTAAGCAAGGCGTCACGTTTAGTGTCTACGGTGATAGTGAGGGGACGGAGCGAATTTTTCCTTTTGACATTATCCCGCGCATTGTTGCAGCCGGCGAATGGGCAAAACTCGAACGGGGACTCAAGCAACGGATTTTTGCCTTAAATCTGTTCATCGCAGACATCTACGACGAACAGAAAATTATTAAAGATGGCATTATTCCAGCAGAATTAATTCACTCGGCGAAAGGGTTTCTCCCGCCTTGCATGGGGTTGAAACCACCGGCAGGGATTTGGTGTCACATCACCGGCACTGATCTGGTGCGTGATAGAGATGGACAATGGTATGTCTTGGAAGACAATCTTCGCTGTCCTTCAGGGGTTTCCTACGTTCTAGAAAACCGGCGGGTGATGAAAACCACCTTTCCCCAAGTGTTTCGGACAATGGAAATTGAGCCGGTGCATAAATATCCCGGCCATCTCCTAGAAACCTTACTGAATTTAGCCCAAAAAAATTTAGCAGATCCGACCGTTGCTGTTCTCACTCCAGGCATTTATAATTCCGCCTATTTTGAGCATTCTTTCCTCGCTCAGCAGATGGGCGTAGAATTAGTCGAAGGGCGCGATTTAGTGGTGGCGGATGGTTACTTACAAATGCGAACCACAAAAGGCTTGCAGCGGGTGGATGTGCTTTACCGGCGCATTGACGACGACTTCATTGATCCCAAAGTTTTCCGTCCCAACTCCTTAATCGGAATTCCCGGTTTCATGGAAGTTTATCAAGCCGGTCGGGTTGGTATTGCCAACGCATTAGGTACAGGGGTTGCAGATGATAAAGTCATCTATGCCTACGTGCCCCAAATGATTCACTATTACCTCAATGAAGACCCTATTTTGCCCAACGTTCCTACCTATTTATGTTGGGAATCAAAGCAGTTAGAACACGTTCTGTGTAACCTCGACAAATTTGTTGTCAAAGCAGCCAATGAATCCGGCGGTTACGGAATGTTAGTTGGCCCTCACGCTTCCCAAGAAGAACGAGAAGAATTTGCCCAACGAATTCAAGCAAATCCTCGCAATTATATCGCCCAGCCCACTCTTTGCTTGTCACGAGTTCCCACACTCGTAGACGATCATTTTGAAGGATGCCATGTAGACTTGCGGCCTTATATTCTTTATGGCAAAGAAATCTACGTCAATCCCGGTGGCTTAACCCGCGTCGCCCTCAAAAAAGGCTCCTTAGTCGTAAACTCCTCCCAAGGAGGCGGATCAAAAGATACTTGGGTACTCACTCACTAACCTTTTTAACCATAGATAAATAGTGCCGGCATCCAGCCATAATCAATCAGCGATATCTGCGTTTATCTGCAGTTAAAAACAACTCAAATAGTGCCGGCAACCGACCATTATTTATTTTGGTTATCTGCGGTTAAAAATAAAAAAATCAAACATGGAAAAGCCAGAAAGCAAAGCCCGCCCATTGTGGCAGCGCATCCCACTTTACTTGCAGATACTCATTGCCCTAATTCTGGCAGTCTTATTAGGAATTGCTTTAGGTGCCGGCCAACCCAGCCCTAACAATATTGTCTTTATCAACAACCTGGCAATTCCCTGCAACCTGGTACTGAAAGCCCTCCGCGCCCTCGCCACCCCGCTGATTTTGTTGGCAGTGATCCATGCCTTTATGACCGCCACGATCCCCGGCAGATCGGGCCGGCGTCTGGCAATTCTTCTGATAAGCAATACCCTAGCCGCAATTCTCATCGGGCTTTTGGTCGCAAACGTCCTGCAACCGGGTAAGTGGGGCAAATTAGCTACCCCCTCAGACGCCTCTGAAGTCAGCAAAACCCTTGATCCGTGGGGATTACTTCAGGATATGGTGCCAGAGGCCGTTCTCGCGCCTTTGGTGGATAACAATGTCATTCAGCTCATTTTTCTCGCTTTGGCGTTTGGAATCGTGCTGCGGGGCTTAAAAGCTGAGCAAACTGCCCAAGGGAAGACAGATTACATAGCAGTTGAACAGGGCATCACCCTGTTATTTGAAGCGGTGATCCGCATTTTGCACTGGGTAATTGCTCTCGTCCCCTTAGCTGTTTTTGGAATTGTTGCCAAAACCGTCGCGTTGCAAGGATTTGAACCGTTTAAAGCTTTAGGTGCTTTTATTGTAGCAGTGCTGCTGGCTTTGTTCTTGCAACGTTGCTATTACCTCAGCCGAGTGTACCTTCAATCGTTGGCGAGTCCGCAAAAATTCTTGGCAGGAGGATCGGATGCGCTGCTGACTGCTTTCTCTACTGCTTCCTCAACCGCAACGATGCCAATCACCTATGAGGCAATGTTGGAAAAAGTTGGTTTGCGAGAAGCTTCTGCTTCCTTGGGGGTGCTGGTTGGCAGCAATTTCAATAATGATGGCACGGCACTTTATGAGGCGATGTCCGCTTTGTTTGTCGCCCAAGTTCTGGGAATTAATCTTTCCCTGCCCCAGCAGTTTATTGTTGTGATTACATCCATTTTTGCCTCGGTGGGTGCCGCCGGCATTCCTGAAGCCGGTTTGGTAACCATGACGTTGGTATTTTCTGCGGTTGGTTTGCCCACCCAATACATTGCGTTATTAATCTCGGTTGATTGGTTCCTTGATCGCTGCCGCACTGCTATCAATGTTATGGGAGACATGACAGTTAGCGCGATACTCGACGGGAAAAAACGTCAACTTCTGCCGGCAGAGGAATTAACTTTGCAAAGTGAAGAGTGAGCCAGGTAGCAATTTAGTTTTTTTAACGCAAAAACCGCCAAGGTTCACTGTGTTAAAAAAGGTTTTTATAAAATAGGGGGAAGTTTCGTAAATGTTGAGCCGCGTTGCTAATTCTATTTATTGGCTCACTCGCTATGTTGAGCGAGCCGAAAATATTGCCCGATTTATTGATGTGAATTTGAATTTACTTCTCGATTCTCCTGCCGGCACCACCCAGCAGTGGGAACCTTTAGTGGTAACAACCGGCGATTTGCCTTTGTTTCAAGAACGTTACGGTGAGGCAACCGCAGAAAATGTCATTCAATTTCTAACTTTTGATAGAAAATATTCTAATTCTATCCTCTCATGCCTCCAGAGAGCTAGAGAAAACGCTCGCTCAATTCGAGAAATTATTTCCTCAGAAATGTGGGAACAAGTCAATGCCTTTTATCTAATGGTCAAAGAGGCCGATCCCGACCAATCTTTATCGGCTCTGCATGAGTTTTTTACGCAAGTAAAAATGGCAAGTCACCTATTTGCCGGTGTGATGGATGCCACAATGTCCCATAATGAAGGGTGGAATTTCGGTCAGATGGGACGTCTTTTAGAACGTGCAGATAAAATAACTCGCATCTTAGATGTGAAGTATTTTATTTTGCTTCCTTCGGCAAAAGATGTGGGCACAACCCTGGATGAAATTCAGTGGATCGCGTTACTTCGTTCGGCAAGTGCTTACGAAATGTATCGCAAATGTCAGCATCGAATTACCCCCACCGGCGTTGTAGAATTTTTGATTTTAGATCAAAATTTTCCGCGATCAATTCGATTTTGCTTGTTGCGTTCAGAACGTGCGCTTCATAAAATAACGGGGACGCCGGGGGGAACGTGGAGAGATCCGGGCGAAAGAGCTTTAGGACGCTTGCGTTCGGAGCTGGATTATCTGACAATTGATGAAATCATTCAACAAGGTTTGCATGAATTTTTGAATGACTTACAAATCCAGTTGAATGGTGTCGGCAACCAAATTTTTAAAACGTTCTTTGCTTTGGAACCCATTCATTAAAATAAAAATGGGAGATGCCGATTTTAATCGAACGCTGATCTGCCCCTACAGCTTTTTAAGAAGGGGCAATTAATCCTCAATAAGTTATCTTATTCCTCAACTCGATAACCCAAATCAGCTAGATGTTGGCGCGATTGTCGCCATTTGGGCTGCACTTTAACAAACAGCTCTAAATAGACTTTACCATCAATTAACTTTTGCATTTGTTCACGGGCAGCACTGCCAATTTCTTTGAGCATACTGCCGCCTTTACCAATGAGAATTCCTTTTTGAGAATCGCGTTCGACGTGAATTGTGGCTAAAATTCGGGTTATTTTGGGTGTCTCTTCCACAATATCAATAACGACAGCGACTGAGTGGGGAACTTCTTCGCGGGTGAGAAGTAAAATTTGCTCCCGGATCAGTTCGCCCATGATAAAGCGTTCAGGTTGATCGGTGACTAAGTCGGGAGGATAATAATAGGGACCGGCTTCTAAATGGTCGATTAAGAGTGTTTGCAGGGTGTCCAGTCCAGTGCCGGTGATAGCGGAGAATTTCACAATGGGCCATTTGTGGCCGGCAATCAATTGCTGATAACTCTCATCCAACTGTTCAGACTCTGAGGGTTGCTGGTCGATTTTGTTCAACCCTAAGATAACCGGCGTTTCAATGTTGTTCAAAAGTTCTGCAATGTAACGATCTCCGCCGCCGGCTGGGACGGAAGCATCCACAACAAACAAAATGACATCAACGGATCGGATGGCAATTTGGGCGTTTTGCACCAGCACTTCCCCTAACTGGTGGTGGGGTTTGTGGATACCTGGAGTATCGACGAAAATCAACTGAGCTTCTGGAGTCGTTAGGATGCCTCTGAGCCGGTTGCGGGTGGTTTGCGCGACAGGCGAAGTAATTGCAATTTTTTGCCCCACCAGATAATTCATCAGGGTAGATTTGCCGACATTCGGGCGTCCGATAATGCCGATGAAGCCGGATTTAAACCCGGCAGGTGGGGTAGGGATTGGCGTAATATCTGAGATATTCAGGATCAGTTTCCTCGTGCGTAATCGGCTCCAGTGTCATTTTATGCTAAGTGCCGGCAAAGCGACTGAACCTCTTGCTACAACCTTAAAAGCTTAAACTCGCTCACATCTAACTGTTTCCCTTATCTGCGGTTAAAAAACTTAAACACTCAACGTTTGTAAAAATTTACTTTGGGGATGAAAAAGCAAGACAATTCTTAGGCAATTTTCAACTTATCCTTGCCTAGCGAGAAGAGCGCACCTCGACTCATTCAGAAATTAGCTATTTTGGACGTTGCTTCTGTCAGACGATGTCAGTAGATTTTCTTTTTAAATCATAAGACACTTGCAACAATCCCGATTCAAATGTTTTAACGTCCTTCAACTCAAGTTCTGTTTCTAAGCTCGGATCTCGCACAATCAGTGGAATGCCATCTCCTAGAACTTTTGGGTGTATTGAAAGAATTAATTCATGTACAAACCCATGCTTCATAAAATAATAAATTGTTTCGGCTCCCCCAACTAACCAAATATCACCCCCACTTTGGTTAAGCAGCTTGTTAAGGAAGCTTTTTAAATCGCCACCCACAAATTCTACGTTATTATCTCTTTCACCGGCACGAGTTTTTGATAAAACCAACCCTTCCTTCCCTTTATATGGGTATTCTCCAAAACTCAAGGCTTGCTGATAGGTCTTATTCCCCATAATCAACGTGTCAATTTGGGTATAGAAGTCTGTGTAACCGTAATCTTGATCTGTGAACAACCAATCCACATCGCCTGATGTTCTCGCAATGTATCCGTCAAGACTAGAAGCAATGAATAATCGGATTTTTCTCATGATTTTGCCACAAATCTTTAAACTTTGATCGAGAAATAAGGGCATTGAGCGTGATGATTTTATCACAAACGTGATTACATTTAAGGTAAGGACATTACTTGCAAATTTCAATACTTTAATTAATTATTAAATATTGTTGATTATAAAAATGTGTTTTTACTTAAAAGCCGATTAGTTTACAGTTCATCTAGATTTATACATTTTTACAAAGTTAAACATAAAATAAAATTTAAAAGTATAAGCATCAAGTCTTTTTTATGACATAAATAAAAAATATTTATTTAAAAAATAACAGGAAAGTTCTAGGCGTAAACTCATGCGCTACAGAGGTAATGAGGGATTGCGCCGGCTCCACAGATCAAGGTAAAACTCTGAACTCCTCGATAATTTACTTTTAGGATTTATCCAAGTCAAGTAAAGTAGGTTGACTGAGTGCAAGAGACTGCTGCTGATATCTGGCAGGTTAAGAATGTGCTATCAGTAATTAAGTGTATGTTGGCATAATCAGCAAAGCCGGCACAAACGTGTGACCCACTGGCCATGCATCTAGCACACAAAATCGACGTTTGATAAATATAGCCGCCCTCGGCGCTCCAGAGTTGAGATACCTAGAAAAACCTCTCCGCCTATAGATACCTTCAAACCTTGCAATACCCCTATCATCAAGAATTAAGACACTTTATTATCATGAATCTAGAACCGGCTAAAGCAATCAATGCGCTCAAGTTAGGTTGTGCACCATAAAAATAGAGACTTTTGAGCTTGTACAAGACAACATTACCCTAACGGGGAGAATCATCCATGAATGCCTTCGCGCCCAAACACCGGCGCTCCCGATGGTTTAATCTAGAGGTGCGCCGGCAAGGAGCGCTGATTATTGCCATCCCGGTCACCTGTCTGGTTACCTCATTGATTGCAATCGCTTGTTTGCGGGATATCGTTTCTAATGGTCGAAAACAAGAAGATCACAGCAGGCAAGTTGTGATAGAAGTCAATCGCGCACTCACAAATATTGTGAGTGCTGAAACCGGCATCCGGGCTTACGCCCTTACCAAGCGTCCTGAATTTCTAGAACCCTATCAAGCGGCCAAGAGCAATTTGCCTGAGTCGCTAAAAAAACTTAGGAGTTTGGTTCAAAACAATCCCTCCCAAGCGCAACAAATCAAACAAATTCAACAAAGCGCTCAAGAAAGGATGAGCAGCTTTGAGCAAACGCTGATATTAATCAATCGTTTGGGCAAAACAACCAGCACATCGCCACAACTGAACGCTCAGCTGGTTGAGGGCAAATTGAGAATGGATACCTTGCGCCGGGAGATCGCTCAGTTTAGCACTGAAGAAGAAACCCGGTTGGGTCAGCTCAAGCGTTACGTCGTGCGAATGCGGGATCTCACCACCGGCTTTCAGTGGTTCGCCTTATTTTTTGGCTTGATCGGTGCGGGGACAGCTTGGCAATTATTTGACCGTTTAGAGCGCCAGCTCAGGAAGCGAGAAATAAGTTTGCAAGAAAGTAAAATTCGCATCCAAGCCGTTGTAGACAACGCCGCAGATGGAATTATCACCCTCGATGAGCGAGGGAACATTGAGTCTTTCAACCCTGCTGCAGAGCGGATCTTTGGCTATAAAATGGCACAAGTCACAGGGATGAATATCAGGCAGCTAATAGCGGAGCCGGCTCGCGAAGGTACGAGCAGCGATTCATTCAACTACTTTTTAGCCACCCCAACCGCTAAAATCAGCTGCTGCCAGCGAGAAACCACGGGACGGCGCGAGGACGGCATCAGCTTCCCAATGGATTTAGCCATCAGCGAAATGCATCTCGCCCCAGAGCGCCTGTTCATTGCGATTTGCCGCGACATTACCGAGCGCCAGCAAGCCGATGAAACCGTGCGAAGCCAAGCACAACTGCTCGATTTGGCCAATGACAGCATCATCGTGCGCGACTTAAACGATAGAATTACCTACTGGAATCAGGGTGCCAGACATCTGTACGGATGGAAAAGTAAAGAAATACTCGGCCAAGAAGTTCACACGCTGTTAAAAACAGAATTTCCCCAACCCCTGGAGGCAATTAAACAAACGTTGCTCAATCAAGGCCGGTGGGAAGGACAGCTGGAACACACCAAGCGAGATGGGACAAAAGTGACCGTTTCCAGCCGGTGGACGCTACAGCGAGACGAAGAAGGCCAGCCGGCAGCCATCTTAGAAATTAATAACGATGTTACAGAGCGCCAGCGTTGGGTGCAAGTGCTGCGCGACTCACAGCAAATGTTACAGCTGGTGATGGACAACATCCCCCAGTTTATCTTTTGGAAAGATTGCAATTCCGTTTACCTGGGCTGCAATGACAACATTGCGTCGCTATTCGATTTAAATAGTCGCGCAGATATCATTGGGCTGACTGACTACGATTTGCCGCTCAATCGCGAGGAAGCAGAACGCTATCATGCCCTTGACCGGCAGGTAATGGAAACAAACACGCCCATCTATCACATGGTTGAACCGTTATCCTTAAATTTGCCTGATCGCAAAACGATTTGGGTCGATGCTAATAAAGTTCCCCTCACCGATGGAGCCGGCAATGTCGTGGGAATTTTAGGAACCTTTGAGGATATCACGGAGCGCCTGCACTCGGAGGCGGCTTTAGCCGAGAGCGAACAGCGCTTCCGTGTCAGCTTCGAGCAGGCGGCTGTGGGGATGGCCCAAGCCAACCTAGAGGGCCGGTTGATTATGGTGAATCAAAAGCTCTGTGAAATTATCGGTTACAGCCGCGAAGAACTTCTGCAAATGAAGTTTCAAGAGTTTACTCACCCAGACGACCTCAACGCAGAGCTAGAATCCTTGCATCAACTGTTAGCCGGTGAAATTGAAAACTACTCGATAGAGAAGCGTTACATCCGCAAAGATCGATTGCCGGTGTGGGTCAATATTAGTGTCTCGCTGCTGCGCGATTCCAATGGTGAACAAACGCTGATGGGAGCCGTTGAAGACATTACGTTTCGCAAGCAGGCGGAAGAAGCACTGCGAGGGCGAGCAGAAGAACTTTCACGCACCACAGCAATTTTGGCAAGAACTACCGCAAATTTAAAGAAACGCAATCAGGAACTCGACCAGTTTGCCTATGTCGTCTCCCACGACTTGAAAGCACCGCTACGGGCGATCTCTAACCTCAGCAGCTGGATAGAAGAAGACCTTGAAGAACACTTAACCGAGGATACCCGGCATCAAATGAACCTGCTGCGCGGGCGCGTTCACCGCATGGAAGCGCTGATTGAGGCGCTGTTGCAGTATTCTCGTGTTGGGCGCATAAAAAGTGCGTTAGAAACTGTCAGCGTTGCTGATTTGCTAGAAGATGTGCTTGATTCTCTGGCTCCACCGGCATCGTTCACTGTCGAAGTTGAACCGGAAATGCCGGCACTGGAGACAGAACGGTTACTCTTAGAGCAGGTTTTTGCCAATTTGATTGGCAATGCCATTAAACATAACCACCGGCAAGCCGGTCATGTGAAAATATCAGTAAAAGACCTCGGAGATTTTTACGAGTTTGCTGTGGCTGATGACGGCCCTGGCATTGCCCCTGAATATCATGAAAAAGTGTTTGTTATCTTTCAGACTTTGGAAGCTCGCGATAAGGTCGAGAACACCGGCATCGGTCTGTCGCTTGTTAAAAAAACTGTAGAAAACCAGGGGGGAACCGTCAAGCTAGCATCCCAGGCAGGTCAAGGCGCTACTTTTAGCTTTACCTGGCCAAAGCAACCTATTGAACACCACTAAAATGATGGAAGAAACGATGATTCATCTCCTGCTTGTAGAGGACGATGAGGTTGATGTGATGAATGTCCGACGAGCATTTAAAAAAAACAACATCACGAATCCTCTCTACGTGGCAAATAATGGTTTAGAAGCGCTGTTTATGTTACGCGGCAATGGGGAAGCGCCGTTGATTCCGGCTAAGCGCCGCCTAATTTTGCTCGATATCAATATGCCCAAAATGAATGGAATTGAGTTTTTACGGGAATTGCGTGCGGACAATTCCCTGAAATCCATCCCAGTGATTGTCCTGACGACCTCGAATGAAGATAAAGATAAGGTGGAAGCTTATCACTTAAATGTTGCGGGATACATTCTTAAACCCGTAACATTCTCTAGCTTTGTTGATGCGATTGCGACGCTTAACAAATATTGGACACTGAGTGAAATTCCTTAGGGAAAAGCGGTTTTTCAGGGCTGGATGCTGAATTTGATCAGGTTATCCGGAAAGATTGAGTGGGGCGATGTAATGCGTGCCTGCAACCACACCCACTCATCCTAAACACAGGTAGGCTGAGTGCCGGCATCCAACAAGCTTAGAATTTTCAGTTAATTTGTGAGTTTATTTAATTTTCAATGCTTAATTTATAAGTTTTCTCCTGTCATGAACCCTAAGTTTTTAGATAGGAATTGCTTACTTTAACCGACATTAAATCCCCCTTGGGGGGGATGGCACCGCAGGGCAACTACCAATTAAATCGAAGGAAGCACAGCTGAAAGCGGATGGTCATGGAAGAAACTTTTGAAATCTTAGTGGTTGATGATGATGAAGTGGATCGCATGGCAGTCTGCCGAGCGCTGAAAGCTGCGGGTTTGGCGGTGGAAGTTTCGGAAGCTGCTGATTATGCGGGAGCGATCGCCGCGTTGAAACTACAATCTTTTGATTGCGTGTTGGTTGACTACTGCCTGCCAGATGCGGATGGCATCGCTCTGGTGCAAGCGGTGCGTGATGCCGGCATCAATGTTGCAGTCATTGCCCTAACAGGTCAGGAAGACGCGCAAGTTGCGGTTGAGCTAATGAAAGCTGGAGCGTCTGACTATCTTTCTAAGGGGAAACTCTCACCAGAAATTTTATCGAGCCGGCTGCACAATGTTATTCGCATTCACCGAGCTGAAATCCAAGCAGCCCAAGCAACCGAAAAGCTGAAGGAAAGTGAAGAGCGCTATCGGCTAGTTTTGGAAGGCTCTAACGATGGCATTTGGGATTGGGATATTTCTCACAATAAGCTTTATTCTAATGATCGATTTTTTGAGATTATAGGTGTTCCTAGAAGTGAATTTTATTACGGAAGTTTAGAATATTTTTACGAACGCATTCACCCGGACGATCAGCTTAGAATTAAAGATGCCATTGTCTCCCATTTAGAGTTGGGAGGAGATTGCAATTTAGAGTTACGCATTCGCCACGCTAACGGACAATACCGCTATTGCTCCTGTCGGGGAAAAGCTCAGCGAAATGAGCAGGGAATGGCGGTGCGAGTCGCCGGCACGATTAGTGATATCACAGAGCGCAAGCAAGCGGAAAAAGAGTTACTGAAGCAGCACCAACGGTCGCACTTATTTGCTGAATTGACACTTAAAATCCGCCAGTCTTTGCAAATTGAAGAAATTCTTCAAACCACAGTTAACGAAATTCTCCAACTGCTGGGAACTGATCGAGTGGTTATTTACCGGATCTGGCAAGATGGTTCAGGAACGGTGGTTACAGAAGCAGCGCTTCCCGGCATTAAAGCAATTGAGGGACAAAATATTATAGACACTTGTTTTCGAGAGTCATACATAGAGCGATACCGGGGGGGGCGAATTAGTGCGATCACTGACGTGGCACAGGCGAACCTGCAACCTTGCCATGCGGAATTGTTAAACCGGCTGGATGTGAAAGCAAACTTGGTGGTGCCGATTCTGCAACGGGACGAATTGTGGGGCTTGTTGATCGCCCATCAGTGCGCCAATGCACGCCAGTGGACAAGCTTTGAGACTGAACTTTTGCAACAATTGGCTGATCAAGTGAGCATTGCGTTGGCTCAAGCTCAACTTCTAGAGAGAGAAACGCGTGCCTCCCAGCAACTAGCTGAGCAAAATATCACGCTAGGGCAAGCTTTAGAGGATCTCAAACAAACGCAAGCCCAGCTGATTCAAGCAGAAAAAATGTCTGGTTTGGGACAGTTGGTTGCCGGCATCGCTCATGAAATTAACAACCCAGTAACGTTTATTTACAGCAATATTACGCCGGCACAACAATATATTCAAGATTTATTAGCTCTGCTGAATCTGTACCAGGAATACTATCCCGACCCGGTGCCGGCAATTCAAGTTGCCGCCGAAGAACTTGACATCGATTTCATAATATCAGATTTAATTAAGGTGCTGTCGTCAATGAAAGTCGGGGCTGAACGTATTCGCCAGATCGTGTTATCTTTACGAAACTTTTCACGACTGGATGAAGCGAAAATGAAGCCGGTTGATATTCACGAAGGACTTGATAATACTTTATTGCTGTTGCAACACCGGCTAGAAGAAAAGACGGATTCTCACAATATAGAGATTGTCAAAGAATATGGCAACTTACCGCCGGTTGAATGTCATGCCGGCCAGCTCAACCAAGTGTTTATGAATATCCTCAGCAATGCGATTGAAGTCCTGGAGGAAGCAGAGAAGCATGAGGTCTCTGAGGGAAATGGAAATCATCATTCTAAAGCTGCCTTGCCTTGTATTCGCATTCGCACGGAAGCAGCCGGTTCTGAGTACGTGAGTATCTCAATTTCTGACAACGGTCCCGGTATGACGGAAGAAGTGTGCCGGCGTCTGTTTGAGCCGTTTTTTACAACGAAGCCGGTGGGTAAAGGGACGGGGTTGGGATTGGCGATCAGTTATCAAATTGTGGTTGAAAAACACGGGGGTGAACTGCAATGTATTTCAGCCCCCGGAGAGGGGGCAACGTTTGTGATTAAAATCCCAATTCAGCAAGACTCGCCGGCACGTAACATTCAAGGAGATAGTTGTCCTTTGCTGTCACACCCTCAGAGAAAAGCCGTTGAAGTTTTGGAACCGAACAGTTAAGCTAATTCGGGTTTATTTTTGTTTTTTTACCCCAGATAGGTTAACCGTTGGGGTCTAGGGATTATAAGTTTTAAAATTTTTGTCATAGTTTTTTTTCTGTTTATGAATCCCAAGCGCCGGCGTTTTGAATGCCATACTCTTGTCGCAGGGAATTTAAGTCTTGATCCATTACGGTATTCGCATCAATATAAGCATCAATCTTTTTGCGAACTGTACCGCCTTGAGCAACGCCTTGCCAGTAAAATTGCCAGACTTGCAGAGGATCGTAATAAGTAGAACCCCAAGATTTCCCGCGCAGCGACTGCCAAAGCAGTTCTAGAAATACAAGAAAACTCTGAGCGTAATAATACCAGGGTCTGCGCCAAGTCAGGGCGCTGAGCAAAAAGCCGATTAGCCGTAATTCTTGCTCTAAATTGGTGTTATAGCCGGTGACAACGTGCATGATATCGTGCCGCTGCAAGTCACGCCAGGGAATGCGAATTCTTCCTACCCAAAGGTCTTGATTTTGGACAAAACTAGGATTCGCTCGGTAATATTTTTCCAAACCCTGGCGCAGCGTCAAGCTTTCCGGTTTGCCGGTTGTATCGGGGTCAGGGGTAACAGTTTCACTCATCAGGCAAGAATTTTTGATGATTTTTACTGTGCCGATTCTGCCTGGAGGTTGTGTCAAAGCTAAAGACCGTATGACAGTTTTAAAATTGTCCGGTAAAAGTTTAACTTTTAGCCCTAGTTCTCAATTTTTATAAAAAGCTTGGTTCTCAATCAAAGCTAGGTTTCCACTCTGATTTTAGCAGATTTATCAATAGTCGATTAAACAATTTGTTATTCTGTCTAACGGGTGCCAGTTGCGAAAACTGCCACATGAATTTAAATTTTAACGGCTCAGCTCTCTACATTCAAATCATGTTCACTGGGTTATTTATCAGCGGTTAAAGCTATAACTCCGGAATTTTAGCGCTTCCAATCGCTTGAAAATCTTCAACTCAGATGATTTCATAGAAACTGGTTTACTTTTACCCAAATAATTTACTATGTACAGTGCTTACATCAACAGCATCGGTAAGTTTTTGCCTGGAAATCCGGTTAGTAATGATCAAATGGAAGACTACCTGGGTAAAGTTGGGGGACGCCCTTCTAAAGTTAAGAACCGAATTCTCAAAAGCAATGGTATTCAGCAGCGCTATTACGCTCTTGATAGCCAGCAAAATACCACCTATCTTAACAGTCAAATGGCGGCTTCTGCGGTGCGAGATGCCCTTTCTCAAATCGATCTAGAACCGACAGCAATTGATTTACTGGCTTGCGGCACAAGTTGGCCAGATTTATTGGTTCCGGGATTTGCGAGTATGGTACATGGGGAATTACCTGAATTCTCTCCTTTGGAAACGCTTTCTAGTCAAGGGGTGTGCTGTGCCGGCGTGGCTGCTTTGAAATATGCCACTTCTCAAGTTCAGCTAGGGACAAAACGGGCAGCTTTTGCTGTGGCGTCTGAATTAGCTTCTCGCTTGTTTAAACACACTAATTTTGAAGCAGAGGAAGCGGTTAAATCAGGACAGCCGCTTTCATTTGATACCGAGTTTTTGCGTTGGATGCTTTCGGATGGTGCCGGGGCAGTTTTACTACAAAATCATCCGAATGCAACAGGCATTAGTTTGAAAATTGAGTGGATTGAACTAATTTCTCACGCCAATGCTTACCCGGTTTGTATGTATGCCGGCGCGGAAGATGCCACGGCTCAAAAAAGTTGGATGGATTATTCCTCTTATGTATCTGCGGCAACAGCAGGGGCAATCAACTTACGACAGAATATTCGCTTGCTCGATAATGTCATTAAATTAGGCGTTGAAGGTTGGCTGAAGTTAATAGAATTAGGCCGGGTTTGTCCTGAAGACATTGATTGGTTACTCTGCCATTACTCTTCGCATTTCTTCCGGGGTCAAATTGTTGAGTTGCTAGAAAAAGCCGGCTGCATGATTCCGGAAGAAAAATGGTTTACAAATCTCTACACACGGGGCAACACCGGCTGTGCTTCTATTTACTTAATGCTGGAAGAACTTTTCCATTCTGGCAAGTTGCAACCTGGTCAAAAAATCTTCTGCTTTGTGCCAGAAAGCGGGCGATTTACAACGGCTTATATGATGTTGAGTGTAGTTGACTCGTCTTCTGGGGTGGGAGTTGCGCCTGTGACATCGCAACCGGCATCAACTGCCCTTTTTGCAGCCGGCAAGGGAGAATCGGATATGTCTATGAATTTCTATGAAACTACGCCACTAGAGAGCATCAAACTCGGAAATGAAGAATCCTCCCAAGCTTATTTGTTGCGTGAGCTAGCGCAAGTTTGGTTAGGATTTGAGCGCCAAATTCGTTCTGTGCCGGTGGTGCGAAAATTACACCGGGGTGAATTCACTCTCGAAGACTATAAAGCACTGTTGCGAAACCTCCGTCCTCAAGTCGTGGAAGGCGCACGATGGATTGCTCGCGCCGCTTCAAATATGATAGATTTCCGCTTACGTTCCACCTTCATCGGTCATGCACAGGACGAGCATCGCGACTATCAAATGCTTGAACGTAATTATACCTCTGTGGGAGGTGCCTTAGACGAAATTGTGAACGCTGAGAAAAACATCGGAAGTGAAGCGCTTTCAGCATTTATTTTTCATCAGGCATCGCGAGAAAATCCGGTAGATTTAATCGGCAGTATGTTTATTATTGAAGGTTTAGGAAATCAGCTTGCCGGCCAATGGGCTGTCCAGATTAAACAAACTCTGGGATTGCGAGATGAGCAAGTTTCTTTCTTAGCTTATCACGGCACGAATGATGAATTGCATATCGGTAAATTGGAAGCTTTAATCAATGCAGAATGGATGACGGAAGAGATTGCCCGCCGCATTGTGAAAACGGCTCAAGTAACGGCTCGTTTGTACTTGCTGCAACTAGAGGAAATCCATTAATGGAAAATTTGAATTATGAGACGGTTGTGAGCCAACAAAATGCCGAACTCACAACCACAGCAGAAGCAACGGAAATTTATACACCCAAACCCCGTGATCGCAGAAATCCGAATACTTGGGACACGCTTTATTTAGATGGTGCAATTCCCGTGAATCCCGTAGCAAAAGCTTACATGATTCAGGATTTGCAAAGCTGGACGCGCAACTATTTGCTCATTCCCATAAAGTTGTTAGCCAATGTGATGCTGGCAGTAATTATGACGGTTAAGCGCTTGCTGCCGTTTCAATTTAACGCTTACGGGTTGATGCACAAATCGGCAGCTTTTTTCCTTAACAATTTTGTCTCACCGGCAGCGTGTTATCTAATTGTAAGACACATTTGTATCGGCTCTAATATTATCAATTTCCTCATTGATAATGGCCCTGATCCAACTCTAGAAAAATCCACCCTTTATCCTCGCACTGTTGATGATTTAGCAGACAGTGCCTTTCTGGAGCATGACCTAATTCTCTACAATTTTGTTTTAGATTATAATGAGGCGGAGCGAGCCAACCCCCAATGGCTGCAGCAAGTCAAACAGCGGGGTATTAACTACGATAGTATTGAGCCGGTGACGGTAGAAATTGACTTTCACAGCCGGCGTTGGTTGAGGATTCTGGATTTAGAATCTGCCATTGAGTTGTTTAAAGTATTTTACTCGCTGTGTTTAACCAGCGATGAATTTGCCAGAGCGGTTTTGTCGCTCCAACTTGATGAAAATATAGGAGTTTACATTGGCAGGCTCACGGACGATTATGACTGGCATCATGTCATTGCAAATCGTCATCCCCTTGCCCCTAACAGCCCTTTTAATGCGGCTCGTGACTTATTTTTGCACGGTATCATCAGTGAATATCTCTACCGCTATTTAGAGCTTCGCAAACAGCTAAGTTCTTAGGCAGTTAATGTGCCGGTTGATATTGAGGGATAGGAACTTATCTTTCCGCTATGTTTATCTGCGGTTAATAAATCAAAAAAATCAACCTTTCCAAAAAGTAAGGGCATCATATTCGGTACAATCAGTTCCCGAATGCGATGCCCTTACTCTCAGGTGGAACAAACGTTTCTACACCTAAAGCATAGAGAGTTCCCCAACGACATCCAAACGCATAAAGTCGTTCAGACTTGTGTAACTCTCCGAAAGCATTTCCGCCATCGAAGGAGTAATCCAACCCATTTGCTTGAGTAAGTGAATCGCGACGGCATATTTCGCCCGCTTAGCACCGTCGATTGCCTTGATCGCCAAACCCATGCCTTCGCCCACTCTGCCGATACACTGAATTCCTTCAGCGCCAGATTTACTCACCAACTCTCCCTCACTCAAGCGCATCAGTTGGGTATCAAATTCACCCTCTCCCGCCACCATGACTGGATGATGCGTCATGGCGCGGACAATGCGCTCCATATCCAAACTGCTGCCAGACGCCAACTGAGCGTACAGGGACGCCATTTGCGCCAGCTGCATAAAATAGGTGGGTGCGCCGCAGTCATCTCGTGCGCTGATAAATTCGGCTGCCGGCATCCGCAGCAGTTCGGCAACTTTCGTCAAAATCAGCTGCTGCACAGGATGGTTGCGCTGCAAATAAGAGGTGAGCGGCCAATTTCGCTGCCGGCTGACTGCAAGCATCCCGGCGTGTTTGCCTGAGCAGTTGTATTCCAACCGGCTGCGTTTACCTTCTGGAATCGGGCACTGCAGCGCAGACGGATCAACATCCGCTCGCCAGAGGATGTTAAAAGCTTGCCGCGATTGCTCAATAGTCCCTTTGTGAGAGCTACAGATAATCGCCAAGTCTTTGTCAGTTAAGCCGAAGCGTTCGAGGGTGCCGGTTGTGAGTACCGCTAGGGCTTGAAACGGCTTAAGGGCCGAACGTACAAAGGCGGCAGTTTCCGCATTGCCGGCCACAGATAAGACACGCCCCCGGCTGTCACATACGACGGCCTGGACTTGATGCTTCGATTCAATAATGCCTTCCCGCAACAGTCTGACTTCCAGTTGTGCGGCTTGAGTTCGTTTTCCCATTGTCATGGGTTAGACTTTATCACTTGAGGGGACAGGAAAATTATCAATTAAGAATTAAGAATCAAGAATTAAGAATTCATTCAAAACTTAAAACTTAAAAATTGCCAAGTTAGGCTACCGACAACGATTGCGAGTGCTAAAACTCCGAATGTGCGATGGAGCCGGCCTAAAATCGGTTGAATTTGGTGGGCGACAACGAGCCGGTCTCGCAGCAGCATTTCCGGGGTTTTTTGCCAGCACTGACCGTCATACCACCCGGACTCTTCATACACAACGGTAGAATCCAGCAGGCGATTTCGCACATACCACCAGCCTAAATACAGCCGCAGCAGCACCAGTGCCAGAATTAAACTGGCACCGGCTGCCCCGCTGAGGATAAATTGGCCAAGATACTTCTTTGGGACAAAACTCGATGCCGCTACCGGCCCTGAAATTGCCCAGCTGATGCCCCATACCCAGGCGATCCCGGTTAGATAACCCCGCAGATCGCTGATGCCCCAGCGAAAAAACCAAGACTCTTTCAGCTCTTGATACTCATTGAGCGGTTGCTGTTCGTCGGGGACGGGACATACAGACACAGAAGTATCCTTCATGGCGCTACTCTCTCCCTGGGCCGGCTGCTGAAAATTCTATCCGTTCGGCGTGGCCCCAAAAAGCCTCTAGATTGTAAAATTCTCGTTCTTTCGCCATCAAGACGTGAACAATCACTTCGCCGTAGTCTAGTAGCACCCAGCTGCCCTCTGCTTGCCCTTCAACACGCAAGGGAAGGCGCTGCCACTCGATTTCTATCTTGTCTTGAACAGACTGGGAAATTGCCCGTACCTGCACCCTGGAAAAGCCGGTGGCCATGACAAAATAATCTGCTAGGTAAGACACTTCTGCCACTCCCAGCAAAACAATATCCCCAGCTTTGCGGTCATCCGCCCCCTGGGCAGCCGTCATGGCAATGGCTCGACTGGTATCTGAGTTGAGCGTGCCGGTGTTGACTAAATCGACTTTGGAATAATCTGACATTAAATCTCCAAAATCACTATCTGTGGTAAATTCATGCTTGATGTTAATAACATCCCTAAATAATTTGGTGAAAGCGGGCCGAGCGATTTAAACATTCTATTCTGCCTTATTTGCCCACACAAATTATGCAGAAATGCAGCGATTTTCAGGGCTTGTGACTTTCTGCCCTTGAAGGGCTGTCAGTTGCAAAGCCCAGTTTCGGGTCAGTATGGTTCGGGGGTGAATCATCTGACGGGTTTCTAACAAGAATCCTAGCGAATAATCGCTGGTTCGCCAAACTGCTTGATAGAGATTTTGCCGGCTCACTTGCCGCATGGCGTTCAATTCCGCCGTGTCCCCACGACTGGGTTCTAAACTATCAGCGACAAACACCGCACAACAAAGCAAACTCATCGCCGGCCGGCCTAATGTGTGGTTGCGGATAGCTTGCAAGACTTCCGCGTCCCGCACCTCAAACTGATCCCTCGCGACAATGGCACTGACATCAGCATGGAGCAAATGCGGATTGGCTTCTAAGACTGAGTCTATCTCCAATCCTTCTTCCCGCGCCATCCCCAACAGTTTTTGGGGCTTAAAATATTTCGCCAGATCGTGCATTAAACCGGCTTGCGCTGCTTTTTCGGCATCAAGACCGTGATGATCGGCTAGCTCGACCGCCATTGCTTCCACGCCCAGAATATGTCTCAGGCGAGGTGGGGGAACGTTATCTGCTAACCAGGCTAAAACCCGATCTCGCATCACATTGGATAACTCCTTAAGCTCATTAATGACAAGGGTGAAGGTAAAGCTGTTAATACAGGATATTTGTATATTTTTCTTTCATTTTAGCCAAAATTTCTCGGAGAGTATTTGCCCTGCTTCAAAAACCAGCAACAGCAATTTAAGTATTTTAACGTATTTTTTCTGCCGGCCCGCGTCCCACCGGCTCGCCACGATTCAGCAGATTTGCGATAGAGTTGCACCCGATTTTCCCCGTGAAGGTCAAAGGCCGAAATAACTTGGCAACTTCGGACGCTGCTTGCCAGTTTGACCTTCAACTGTCCGCCCCTATTGCGCTTGTCATCTGCCATTCCCTATTTGCCGGTGCTGGCTTTTACGGCCTCAAACAACGCTTCATAGCGATCTAAAGCTTGCTCAAATCCATAATGCTCGATGGCGTACTGCCGGCCTTGACGACCGAACGCTTCAGCTTTATCGGGATTCTTGTACAAATCTAGAATGGCCGCTGCCAATGCCTCTGCGTCTTCTGGAGGCACGACGATGCCGCCACCGCTTTCCTTAACGGCTTTTGCCGCAGTGCCGGTGGCGGGAACCGAGGCCACGATCGGGCGACCACTCGCAAGATGCAGGGGAATCTTGGACGGCATATTGAAGGAAATCACATTATGCTTTTGCAAGACTAAAGCCACATCAGCCCCTGCCAGAAGATCCGGCAAATGTTCGCGGTCTTGAAATGGCAAGAGCAAAACGGGAGGCGCACCACAGGCTTTGCGATAATCGCGCAATTCATGAATGGCGCTGGGTTCTCCCACAATCACAAAGGCAATCTCTGGAATGTGGCGCAAGCGGACGGATGCCTCAATAACGGTTTCTAAGCCTTGGGTGAGTCCTATATTGCCGGAGTAGAGCACCACAAATTTGTTGTTGAGCTGATGGGCGGCGCGGAAGGGGTTGTCTTCTTTGGGCATCGGGCGGATGAAATTAACATCAACCCAGTTGGAAATTTTGACAATTTTACTGGCCGGCACTCCCTTCTGGAGCAAATTATCCACAAATCCATCCGCAATCACGCTGATCGTGTGTGCGTTGTGGTAGGCAAATTTTTCCAGGGATTCAAAGACGCCAATCATCGCTTTGTTTTTGAGCAAACCCACGTGGACGGCGGCTTCTGGCAGAATGTCTTGAACATTAAGCACGACAGGACACTGGCGAATCCACCCCAGCATACTTGCCGGCAAGCCAATGGGCAGGGGTGGCACAGTCGCTAAGATGACTTCCGGCGGCCAACTTTTGAGGGCGTGTACCATGCTGGTACAGACAAAGCTGGCATCCAGCAATATCCGGTCAACCAGGTTAGGATGCGGCCCACGAATCCACAGGGTGCTGCGCTGGATGGTGACATCGTTTCTGCGTTCGGTCATGTACCACCGGCCTTGGTAGCCTTGGTAGATTCGGCGTTCCGGATAGTTGGGCATCCCGGTGACGACGCGCAGTTGATGGCCTCGCGCCACTAAACCTTCTGCCAGTTCGGTCATCAGGGGGGCGATGCCGATTGGCTCTGGGTGGTAGTTGTAGGAATAAATTAAAATACGCATTGTCTGTAATCTATACCCGGTTGGCGGGGAAAGTGCTTGACTCAGTCTATATGGGGAGTGGGAGATTGAGTATGCTGCTGCCTGCCACTATCATGCCTCCTCTGGGTTCTGCGGCAGCAAGCGTGCGAATTGTATTAATTTTTATCTATTTATGTTTAACAATCAGTCGTGATTAATAGGCAATCGGTTATTTAAATAAAAGGTGGTAATTTGGGAGTTAAACGGTGCCGGTTGAGATCACGTGTATGTACAATAACTGCACTCTGAAAGAATTGCCGATTAACGGAGAGAGGGCCGGCATCAGCGCTGGCTCAGACACGATGGCCGGTGTAGTGCACGCTCTAGAGGCGTTTAATTGCCAAGCCAGAAACTGAGTGGCTCAGGGCTAGAGGCACAGACTAGAAGATGTGCGGGATATCGCATCGGCAAACCCTGAGCGGCGAATAGTGTTAAGAAAATCCTAGCTCAAGTGGGCCGGCACTCGGTTTGAGAGCAGTTGAATGCTTCTAGAGAGAGAGATTAACGAGCAGAGCCGATCACTCATCTGGAAAATCGCTTTAATGATAGCAGTATGATTCGCAACCACGCTCCAACACTGGAGCCACCTAAAAGAACAGAATCAAAGGAGCCTGCGATGATTTTTTCTCGTTTGCATAGAATTTTAGCGCCCTTGCTACTGTGTGTTTTGCTGCTGGTGACGGCTTGCACTGAAGCCAAAGCGCCCTCTCGCTGGGACGCGGCCCAACAAACCAGCACGCAGAAGCAACGCCCGCAGCAGCCCAGAGATGGGGCTGCCCCTGGCCAACCTGTCGCCGGCAAACCTGTAACAGGTGGCAACTTCAACAAATTCTTCCCCAAAGGCAGCGCTGGCTATAGCACTGTGCCGGCTCAGGAAAAAACCGGCTTTGCTGAGTATAAGTTGAACCAAGGTGGCAAAAATGTTGCCATGCTGTCTATTAATGACCTGGCCAATAACCCCACTGCCGCTCAGAAATTCCAGCAACCCAGCAAAACCATAGCCGGCTATCCTGCGGTCAACCAGGGGAATAACATCACGGCCCTTCTTGTCGGAGGTCGTTACCAAGTCAAGGTGCAATCCCGCGATCCCTCTTTTACACCGCAAGATCGCGAAGCTTGGCTGCAAAAATTTAACCTCAGCGGACTCTCCCGAGTCAAGTAATTTTAGGTGTTAGTGGTTAGTTGCCAGTTGTTTAACTGCACTAACAATTTTCTCCTATTTCTAACCCTGACTTTGCTTCGCTTACAAAACTCAAACAAGGAGCTAAAAATGAGCAAACCGATTTTTGAATTGGTTGATGAGTTGCCAACCAGCAACATGACTACGTTTGTCCTAAAATCGCTTGATTTTGCCGTGCCCGGTCAGTGGGAAAATGTTGTCGGTTTTACGAATACCATCAGGAAAGTTACTGGTGAAACTGACGAAGATTTGATTCAACAAATTGGTGAACGTGCGATTTTTCTTTACAACGATAAGTCACAAGGCTATCAGCGGGCGATGTGGCTTTACCAAACGGTTGACAGAACGGATAGAGCTTTAGGTGCAGCGGCGCTGGCTAATAAAGTCGGTGAAAAAATTCCCTTATTAGGTTTGTTAAACCGAGTCACTCCGAAAGCAAATAAAGCGCAAGCGATTGACTTGACTATTAAGCTGGTCGTTGAATTGGTGGCTTTTTGTCAAATCAACGGTATTCCTGGCGACAGTATTGGAGATTTTGTAGCATCCTTGGCTGACTACAGTGGCGAGTCTTTAATGCGGATGGCTGCTTTAGTTTGCATTGATGGTTTAGTTCCTCTCGGCCCTGATTTTATCCTGCAAGCACAATCAGCTATTTCTGGGATGAAGCCGGCAGAGTTAGAAGAAAATCAGACATTCCGGGATGTTAATGATTTGATCCCCGGAAATAATTCCGCTAGCAAGTTGGGCTTTATTGGCGAGAGTTTTAATTCCGTCACCGGCTGGATGAGTGGGTTTGTTTCTTCTCGCGGTTTGACGCCAGATAAGGTGGTTAGCAATTTGCAACGATTTGTTGAAATTTCTAATGATAAGTTGGACTATCTCGGTGCGTTTCTCGACGTGAGTACCAACTATTACGAACACACCGGCACTCAAACTTTGGCGCGTCGCTTAATTGAACGCGCTGTGGCTGAGATTTAGGAATCTGGTTCTGTAACCTCCTCTCCGGGTGCGGGGAGGGGGGTTTTTTTTAACCGCAGATGCACGCAGATAAACGCAGATGGGTTAACTGTTGGTGGCACAGATGGTTGGGAGGGGATTTTTTAACCACAGATGATAGCGCAGCGTGCCGCAGGCATACACAGATGAACAAAGATGAACGCAGATAAACGCAGATGGGTTAACTGTTGGTGTTTGAGATAATTTTTAAGATGAACCCGACATCAAGGGGGATAATTTTATATGGCTTCGCGGGTGACAGCCCCAAGCCCCTATCCCTTATGAGGAACAGCAATGCCATTTGAACCATTAGATGATGCTGAAAATGTCGTTTCGATAGAAGGGGGAGAAGACGCCAAGCAACTTATTCAACGCTTCGCCAGAACACTTTTAATAACACCAGATTTATTTGCGCGTTTTAATGAAGTCTTAAGCAATTACACAGGCCCGCAGTGGATGGCAGAAGGAGTAAAAGTTAGACTCCTAAAATTAGGAAATCTGCAATGGGTCACAGGAAGGATGAGGTTCAGAATAATTATTGAATTCTGCCCTGATGAACCCGAACCCTCTCCTACCTCCGAGTTAGAAGAGTTCCGTCAATAACCCCACTTCCTCACAGGTCGGCTTGTCGTCTTTGGGCGAGAACAATTCAGGGCTGATGAAAAGTCAGTTGTGACCTAGCATTTAATCAAGTGAAATAATATTGGATGACTTCGCAGGTTGTCGCGTCGGCAAGCCCCTATCCCTTACATAAGGAACAGCAATGCCATTTGAACCGATAGATGAAGGTGATCACGTTTTCTCCATAGAAGAAAAAATCAGACTTTCTAACAACAATCCAGATAAGGTGTACATAACAAGTGATCTTTCAAAGCTTGTGTCTGATTATGTAGTAAGAAACCTCACGGGGAATCCACAGTGGACGACTGACGGTGTAAAAGGCCGGCTATTGAAAATGGGCAGCTCTCGGTGGATTCTAGGAAAAATAAGGATCAAAATAGCCGTTGAATTCTGCCCTGATGAACCTCCCAGCACCTCAGAGCTGGAAGAGTTCCGTCAATAAAAGGCGCAGGCAAGCCGCCCTTCCTCAAAGACCGGCTTGCCTGCGCTGAGCATGAACTATCCCCCGATACATCTCCAGAAATCTCCCCGACGTGTCGTTGATTTTTGGCTAATTCTTCTATCGCAACCCTAGTCGCACAAACCCTAGATTTACCCCAATCTCTAACTTAAGTGAGTCCCCAAGTAAACGGAACCGCTCTAAAATTTGGGTTTAGTCGCATTGAGGCAGAGTAGATGTCGTCCCAATTGAACCCTGATTCAGCAGAGGTTAAGGTACAGGGAACCACCTTGTTTGATCGCACTTTTCGAGACAGTGAGGGCAACATTGTCATTGCTCAGATGCCCAATCTGCCGCTTCTAGTAGGGTTGGCAGCTAGCCTACTTCAACTTGTCCTCCCCGGCGGCAATCTCCAGACAGGATTTGATTTAGTGGCGTTCGGTGCTTTGTTCACCTGGGCGTGGCAGGAGTTGTTTGATGGGGTTAACTACTTCCGTCAGGCGCTGGGATTGGTGGTGCTTGGGGGCATGATCGCGCTCAGACTCCATATTATCGGTTGAGCTTGAACCGGCAACTTCCTCTTTGTAAGAACACACTCTTCCAACTACGTTACGGGGTGTGAGTAGCAGTCGAATAAAAATGTCACACCGGATTTTTTTTACCGCAGATTCCGCAGGTGAAACTTGAATGACGAGCGTAGCAGATTCCAGTTTCACCTGCGTCCACAGATAAACGCAGATGGATTAACTGTTGGTGTTTGAGATAAATTGGCTAGTGGTTTATTCTGCAAAATGGTCTGTTTTGCCTTCTTCATATTGAATGCCCCATTCGTGGATTGAGTTGAGAACGGGTTTGAGTGATTCTCCTAGGGGTGTGAGGGAGTATTCTACCTTGGGGGGGACTTGTAAATAAACTTGCCGGTGAACGATGCCGTCTTGTTCCATCTCTCGCAACTGCTGAGTGAGCATCTTCTGGGTGATGCCGTGCATTGCGCGATGTAATTCCCCGAAGCGTTTGACTCCTTGAAATAATTCTCGAATAATTAAAACTTTCCAGCGTCCCCCAATGACTTTGAGGGCGGTTTCCACTGCACAGGTGGGTTTCTCGCTGTGAGCGCGGCTTTCCATGTTTTCGCTCCTTAGTATCTTTTTGGGTAGTATCTTACTTTAAAGTGCATTCTTTACATTAAAGCTGTACTTATTTTACAGTGTATATAGAAGAAAGCAGGGGCAAGGAAAGTTATAAATACAACCTAAAACCTGCGATGAATATTTGAGGATAATTTATGAATAAACCAGCGCAGAATTAGGGCAAATTCTCGTTTTTGTAACGGTGTCAACACTCAACTTTAAGTTAGCGATCTGTTGAGGTTGAGTGGTTAGAAGAAATGAGGGGCCGGCGAAAGTAAATTCTCACGAAACTCGTAACCAGGCTGTAGGGGCGGTGCTTCTGTGCCGGCACTCTTGAAGAGACATTTAAATCATTAGGAGGCGACAGTGATTACACTACGGAAATCTGAAGAACGGGGACACGCAAATCACGGCTGGCTGGATTCTTATCACTCGTTTTCATTCGCAAATTATTACGATCCCAATAACATGGGATTTAGGGCTTTACGAGTGATTAACGAAGATTGGGTGCAACCGGCTAAGGGTTTTGGCACGCATCCCCACAGAGACATGGAAATTATTACTTATGTGTTGGAAGGGGCGCTAGAACACAAAGATAGTTTGGGAACCGGCTCAATTATTCGTCCGGGTGAGGTGCAAAAAATGAGTGCCGGTACTGGCGTAACTCACAGCGAATACAACCCTTCTAAAACCGAACAGGTGCATTTGCTGCAAATCTGGATCGTGCCAGATCAAAAAAATTTACCCCCAAGTTATGAGCAAAAAACCTACTCAACCGCAGAAAAGCGGAATCAGTTGCGTTTGATTGCATCCCCAGGAGGGCAGGATGGTTCTGTGACGGTTCATCAAGATGCCAAGTTGTATGCGAGTGTGCTTGATGCTGGGGAAAAGGTTGTTCATGAACTTAGCCCAAACCGGCACATTTGGGTACAGGTGGCGCAGGGTGAAATTACGGTGAACGGTTTGTCTCTCAGTGCCGGTGATGCTGCGGCAATTAGTGAGGAAAATCGTGTGGTTGTCATGGCGAATACAGCCTCAGAAATTCTGTTGTTTGACTTGGCATAGTTAATGTATTGCCGGCAAAAAATATACCTGTCATTGATCGGTAGCAAGCGCTTTAATGGATTCAGCCGGCTTTTCAATTTATTCACTGCCGGTTGTTTCCTCTTAACTCGCTGCTGCCGATTAACATAAAAACAGTGTAATATTTTGTTAAGAACTGAGCTGCATTGACCGTTTTACTCATCACAATCTAAACGGACTGATCTATGACTTACTCGCCAAAAATTTTAGCATTTGCCGGCAGCACCCGGATGGATTCTTACAATAAAAAGCTGGTGAAGGTTGCTGCACAAGGAGCGCGATCTGCCGGCGCTGAGGTAACTTATTTGGATTTGCGCGATTTCCCCATGCCCCTTTATGATGGGGATTTAGAAGCTCAAGAAGGACTGCCTCAAAATGCTCTGAAATTAAAAGAATTGATGATGGCGCACCAGGGCTTTTTAATTGCTTCTCCGGAGTACAATAGTTCATTTTCTGCAGTTTTAAAAAATGCCATTGATTGGGCTTCGCGTCCAGCTTCTCCAGATGAACCGATGCTTGCTTGTTTTTCGGATAAAGTTGCAGCAATTATGAGTGCTTCACCGGGAGGATTAGGAGGTTTACGTGGGTTAGTTTCTCTACGTTCGCTTCTTGGCAATATTAAAGTTATTGTGCTTCCCGATCAAGTGGCGATTCCCAAGATTCATGAAGCGTTTAATGCAGATGGAACATTGAAAGATCTCCAACAACAAGCTTCTATTGAGAAGTTGGGTGAAAATGTGACGAAGGTGGTATCTAAATTGAACGGTTGAAGTTTCTAATCGTTTTTTGTGCGATTAAGGGCAAGCCGGGGTAAAGAGTGGGTTTTCCCTTAATCGAAATTTGTCATATTTTAACGGTTTTTTAAAGGGAAAGTAGTTAAAGCCGGCGCACGTTCAACTATCCACTTCTTCTTTAGTTCACTTTTTCCATAGTTGGTTTCAGTTTAGGAACTACTGGCTTTTTTTTAGAGGTTTTCAAAATTTTGTCTTGAAGCATTTTCTCCATAACAAGACTGCTTAAGATTTTAGCGCCATGTGGAGTCAGATGCACGCCATCATTGGCTTTTACATATCCTCGCTTACCCGATTTGTCTGCAAGGATTGGAGCAAACTTACCACCAACAGAAAACTTTTCCCAAGAAGAAATATATTCAATTTTAGGATAATTTTTACTTACTTCCCTATAAATTTCATTAAAAATTAAGAAAAATTTGCTATAACGAGGCTTGCTAGAAATGGGTTGCCCAATCCAGTAAACTTTTCTGACTGGGGGTGAGGAAACTAATTTTGCATACTTCTCTACTCTTTCTCGATAGGCTTGTTTCCATTCAGTTGTAAGGATGCGTCTATATTTACCCTGAAAGTCTGTGATGTCTTGATCGTCATTTCCGCCAAACATAACCACAAGCACATCGGGTTTATAAGCATTGATTAGTTGGTTCGTTCTAGCATACCAGTCGTAATAATCTATTCTATTTAAGCCGGTAGAAATTTTATAGTCAATTTTTATATGACTGATTTTATAAGATTTTTGCAGAGTGGATTGGAGTTGAACTCCAACATCAAGCACTATCGAGTCTCCCACAACTAAAAAGCGAGAATAAGGTTTTTCTACTTTACTTTTTGAGATTTTTTGCTGCTTATTTGGTTTTTTTATTGTTTGTTTAGGCTTATTATTTGGGACTTGTTTGGGTTTGTATTCTGGCGGTTTTTCTACGACTACAGTTTCTGAAGTTGTATTAATTTGATCAGTATTAACTTCTTTTATTTTGCTCCAAAACGCTTGTTCATTTTTTCTATAACTCTCGATTTTTAAATGTTCGGCGGCTTGTTTAAGCTGAGGACTGGCAAATTTACTGGACGCTAAGCTTTTTATAAATAAAGTCAAGTTAGAAAGGATCAAAACTAAAGTAACTGAAGTAACAATCAGTAAAAAATCGTGATCTTTCATGGATTTTAAAAATTAAAGTAAATAAAAGGTGGAACCGTGTTTGGACCTAGCATTAGAATAGAATATACAAGCAGGGAAACTAAAACAACTTGAAAGAGTAAGCTTCTAACTGAAAGTACGGTTAAAAATAGCTTATTTAACTGATTTCCGTAAAAGTTGATTAGGGCAACAATTGCAATAGCTAAATATAACTGCCAAAAATTAAATTGAAAGGTGTTAACTTCTGAGTGAAGAATGCTAGATAGAAAAATCATAGCGCTTTCAGAACTGCTACTATTAAAAAATACCCAGCTATAGGTGATAAAGCAAAATGTGATAACCCAGTAAAAAAATGGAGCAAGTGAAGAAAGAAAAGGAATTTTAGTAAAGCAAACAAATTTTGACAAATCTTGCCACAGATGATTCACAATTAATCCTAAGCCATGAATCGCCCCCCAAACAATAAAATTTAAACCGGCACCATGCCAAAACCCACCGATTAGCATTGTCAACAACAAATTTATATATTTACTAAACTTACCATTTTTGTTACCTCCTAAAGGAATATAGACATAATCTCTCAACCATTCAGAAAGACTGATATGCCATCTTCTCCAAAATTCTTGCAGGCTTAAAGCGCGGTAAGGCATATTAAAGTTTGGGATAGGTTTAAACCCCAGCAAACAGGAAATTCCATTTGCTAAATCTGAATAGCCGCTAAAATCTACATAAATTAAGCAAGAATAGGAAATTGCTGCCAAGATCAGATCGATGCTGGAATATTGCTGAGGCGAGAGGAAAGGAAGTTGAGTAAAATTAAATAAAAAACTAGATAAAGTGTATTTCTTAAATAATCCTGATAAAATTAAAGTCATAGCCTCTTCAATTTGATAATCATATTTATCAGAAGCATTAAGTTGAAGATAAAAATCTTTTGCTCTGGCAATTGGGCCTGAAGCAATTTGAGGAAAATAGGTAATATAAACGGCATAGTCGATAAAACTAGGGCAATCAATTTTTTGATTGTAGCAATCTGTTAAATGGGATATTATTCTAAAAGTATAGAATGAGACGCCAACGGGAGCGATTATTTGTAATAATTGTAAATTTGATTGAATATGAAGGGTATTTAAAAGATTGAACAAAGTGTCTGTAAAGAAATTGTAGTATTTAAAAATTCCTAAAAATCCAACATTAAAAGTCAAGCCCATTATTAAAAATATCTGTTTGTCGTTAGTTACAAATAGAGTTTGAATAAGCAAATAATTAACTATTGTAGTCGTCACTAGCAACGCTAAAAAAGAAAAATCCCAAAATGAATAAAAGATTAGATTTGTTACAAGTAAAAATATTTTATACGCAACAACTTGTCTTTTTAAGAAAATTGCAATTATAAAAGTTATAAAGAAAAATACTAAAAATTGGTAAGTTGTAAATAACATAACTTCAAGCGATTGCTCGTTTTAAGCAAAGTAACTTTTAGGAATTAATAATTGATGCAACTCTATTCTTAAATAGGGTTGATGCTATAGGTTGCAAGAATTAATATGCAGAATGAACCCTGAATGCACCAGTGGTAAGACGAGTCTAGCAAACTATAGCAAGAATACAAGAATACCCGCAAACTCGATAGCGGTTTTTAGTAGGGGGATAAGGATCGTAATTGCTCAGATTAAGGTTTCAGCGGCAAAACCGGCATTATCTAATTTCATCCCATTGCAACCGCTACAGTCAGTGCTCAACTGGCAACTAATTACCTTGAAAGTGCGTATTTAGATCCGTCATAGCACCAGGTTGCCACAGCATCAGGTGGAACCGGAAAATTGAGGCAAGGCAGTCCATTTTGTACCTGGTTAGATGCTGTGATATTAGATTCCGTTAGATAGACTCCCAAGACTCGCTGAAAAGTTTGGCCGGCAGGAATATACCCCACATGAAGGCATCCTGTCGCACCACAAAGATTCGCACTTTTGAATTCAATAAGATAGAGTGGTACTTGTTGACCCGGTTGGCGCACCGTTTCGATGGTAGTTTTATCAGGTTCAACCTCACCGGAAGCATTTTCAGAAATGGCTTGTTCGATTAAACCGTCAGGTATACCTTGTTCATCTTGCCACTGTGCTGTTGTGTAGGACTGTAGGCTAAACAAAAACAGTGATGATAAGGATACCACACCTAAAAGCCGTTTTGTTATTAACATATTCCCTCAATTTTCTTTCAGGGTTATCTATGGCAATTATTTTAAACGGCAAATGCGTGTTTAGTGGGAGCCGGCTTTTAAGAAAGTTTAAATAAAGTTAAAGATCGAGGGGGATTTGATACCGGCTCTTTATTCTCTCCAGTTTAACTCAGGTAACTCCCTATCTAGCGTCCTGCCGGCTTTGTCGTACCCTAACCCAAGTCACTTTTGATCTGTAACATTATAAATCTTTGACTTTGCCCTGTGTCTGTTGAGGCTTTAAAGTTTTAATAAATCTTATAAAAATTACCAAATTTATCATGTTTAATTGAGGTGAGACGCAGAGAGCGTAATACCAGAGCGCCTAAACCCAGGTAAGCGATTTCGCTGCCGGTGTAACACTAAAGGAGAAGAAATGCTTAAGAATATCTCAAAACTTGATAGCCGTCGGATAGCTGTACTCACAAAACAGATAATTTCCGTTATTCTAATCGCAATTGTGCTTTTATCAGTCCTCTCTACTCCTAGCCTAGCGGCACCGGAAAACATCGATTGCTCTAAACCCACCTCAGAAGTCGAACTCAAATATTGCGCCGGCTTGTCTTATGAAGCCGCAGACAAACGTTTAAATGAGATTTATCAGCAAGTCATTTTAACCTTAAGCCCCGATAAAAAAAATCAACTCACTGAGATTCAGCAAACTTGGATTAAATTGCGAGACGGCAGCTGCAACTTTGAAACTTATCTTTACCGAACCTCAACAGGATATGGAACTGCACTCCTCCAATGCCTTGAACGACTGACGAGGCGACGCACTGCTAGTTTAGAAGAGTATCTATCTTTTCGAGGCGGCACGAATCTGCCGAAAACTTTAAACCTTTTGACAAAAGGGGAAAATATTAAAAAGCAACAAAACCTATTAAACGAGCCAAAAGAATCGTGAGATGCTGTCAATTTGGCAGTTTAGGTATTGCTCGTCCTCAGTTAACTTCCACCTTTTCCTTGGCAAAATCAGAGCTATTGCACTAATTTTTTGCTTGAGGTGAGTGCAACGCTAATGAAAAGGTGATGATCAAAAATTATCATAATCTTGAAAAATAGAGAAAACTATGCTTAGAAAATTCCGAACTTCCGCCATTCTGGCAGTCATTGCACTCTTATCATTCTTAGCAAGTTTAAGCATTGCGGCATCAGGGGACATCATTGCCCAAAATGTTGATTGCAAAAATGCCACAACTACGCAAGATTTGATAGCTTGTTCTACTCAGTCTTATCAAGCCGCAGATAAACAGTTAAATGAGGTTTATCAAAAAGTTCTTGCGGTGGTAAGTGGGGAGCAAAAAGACCGTCTCATCGAGGTGGAGAATACATGGATTAAGTTTCGCGATAGCAGTTGCGGTTTTGAAATCCCTGCTTCCCCAGATGGACGGGAATATCCAATATTTCGGAATGGATGCTTTGAAAAACTGACGAAAGAACGCACGGAAGATTTACAAAGGTATCTGACTCTACTCAATGATTTTGATCCGGCAAAGGCACCCAATAATAGTTCTCCTGTTGGAACTCTCCCGGATGGAAATTATCGCTATGTTACCGCTCAACTCTCGTCAAAAGTTGTGAGTGACCAAGAATTAGTGAAAGCGGGAGGCTTTTACTTTTTATTCCGTAAGAAAGGAAATCAAATTGTTGGCTACTACAATCAAATTGACTCAGGAAACACAATTTGCATTGACGGCAAAGTAAACGGAAATACTGTTGCCGGCCAAGCTGTAGAAACTTCTGAGCCACCTTTCAATGCGAAGGAAACAGTGATTAGCACCGGCGAACAATTTGTGAAGTGGGATCTGGCGAGAAATTTGGATGTTCGTCGAGGTCAAAAAATGGGCAATAAGATTCGGTATAGGAGCGCATTGTTGAATCTGAAGGGGTTTAATCGCATCAACGCCGGCAATCAACAACCCCCGAGAAGCTGTTAGTAAGTTATGAACATTGGAGATTGAAGCCGGGATTAGGAGTTGAGGGTTTTCACAATTTTTTTGTTCCGCCTTTCCTTCGCCGGCTCAAATTTAAATCTCAAAGGAGTCGCTTTCGTGAGCTGTCCATTGCCGCTGAAATCGTTCGGAAATAAACGGACGGACGATAAACTTAGGCGGACAGCCCTCCTTAACATCAATTCGCAGAAAAGAATAAGGCCGGCGCTTTTTAGAACCTTGTCCGTTGCGACCGATAAAAAGCTGAGACTTTGCGACTTTTAGTATATCCTTGCCTTCACTTTCCCAGAAAGTTTCCATCAAATCTGGCCCTTCTTCCCGCTGCCGGCGCAGACTGTAACCACTGCCACCGCAAACAATCCAATTAAGATTAGAATCTGCGTGGCCGGTGTCATCGCTGCGAAGATATTCCAAGCAGTGAGCGTGACCGTTTAAAATTAAATCGACAAGGGGACGTCCCTGCGTCTGATCTCCAACGACCACAGACACCCCATCCAACACCCAACGCAGATGCCGGCGAACCGTTAAAGTCTGTGCCTGCTGCCACTTTGTTGCCTCAGTCACATAGGGAGGATGGTGAAAATAAATCACCCGTCCGCGCACTTCTTCAGTATTCCATGATTCAATAAGTTTTTGTTTGAGCCAATCGAGTTGTTCAAAATCAGTAACCGTTGTTGCGTCGGCTGCCAGTTGTTTATTAATATCAATCGTTAACTCTTCAATTTGCTCTAACTTAGTCCGTAAATCGTCGAGATGTTCTGCTTCATCAGGTACATTACGGTTAAGACGAGACGAAGTTGCGGCAATTTCAACTTTTTGTCGCTCTAATTCATCTCGGCGCTTTTCTAGCAGTTGGCGGTAAGCATCCCCTTCTTTAGTTGCCGGTAAAGGTGGGGGTCCATTAAAGGTATTGGAATCAAGCGCAAAAAAGTCAATTCCGCCGTAACGAAACGTATAATAACGGTTGGGTAAACGAGTAAAACGTCCGGGTTCATAACGCAGACATCGCCCGGTTTCAGTTTTGGCAGTGTAATGCTGGTCTAAATGATTTCCCAGCTCCCAATCGTTGACGCCTTGAAGGTAATCGAGGAACGCTTTTGCATACGCTTTACCTTGCTCTGAACCATGCAAACCCACATCAAGATCCAGCCGAGATTGCAGTAGCCGGCGGATTGGCATCGCAGCGAAGGCCACCAGACCGTAGAGTAAAGGCAAGTCATAGTAATCGTGATTGCCCAACACCGGCAGAAACGGCAAGTTAAACACCATCTTGTCATAAGTGATGCGGTCAGGATGCTCGCCGCCGGCAAGAAACTCGCGATAAGGCTTGATAAAGTTTTCTGAGTAATATTCCTTCGATCCCACGAGATAAATTACGTCGCCGGTGTGCAGCACGAAACGGCAAGAGTCTCGCTGTGCCGCCATTTGTTCTGCAATCTGCCGTTGCGGGTTTTGACTGCCATGCCGGCCCGATCCGCTATCCCCCACAACCAAAAATGAAAAGTCTGGAGAGTCGTCTTTGCCATCGTCCACAACCATTCGGGTTTGATCGATAGAACGTTCGGCAATCAGGGAGTGCCGCCACCGCACCCGTTCATTCATCTTGCGGATTTTCACGGTGATCGGTGGGTCGGACACAAATTGCATGACTCTTTACTCCCAGATTCCCAACTTCAACAAGCCTTGTACCTTTGTAACCATAATGGATACCAAAGGGCGATTACATTCCATCTTCCCAGATGTGCGTAAAAACTTGTCTTTTGTCTTTTTTATTAATGGTTTTTCCAGCAACTTCGAGCGATCACCAATATGCAATAAATTTCAATCGCACTCTCCCACTTTCTGCCATTTTCCCACTCAAGACTTAAAACCCCCGCGCCGCACCTTCCCCACGCGGATCGGCTGCTCCTTCTAATGTCCCATCCGGCGTTACCACAACCGCATTGGCATTTCCCCAAACGGGTTGCACGTCAATTTGATGACCCCGCCGACGCAATTCGTCTAGCGTTGCCGGATCAAACCCCCAAGGTTCCACCCGCAGTTGATCAGGCAACCACTGATGATGCAAACGCGGCGCAGAAACCGCAGCACCGGCATCCATCTCATAAACCAGCACATTTAACACAATTTGCAACACTGTAGTGATAATGGTACTGCCACCCGGAGCGCCGGCAGCCATCCGTAATTTGCCATTTTCCCTGACAATCACCGGCGTCATACTGGAAAGCGGCGTTTTCCCCGGTGCGATCGCATTGGCTTCGCTTCCCACTAATCCGAAAAGATTCGGCGTATTCAATGCGATCGCAAAATCATCCATCTCATTGTTAAGCAGAATGCCGGTTCCTGCCGCCACGACGCCGGCACCAAAGCGACCGTTCACGGTAAAGGTTAAGCTGACAACATTGCGCTCTGCATCCACCACGGTTAAATGCGTGGTATCTTGAGATTCGCCCTTAGCAAACCGGCTCAGCGTCTCGGCATCTACCGGCTTCACTTCCGTTGCCAGTCTGGCTCGTCCCATCTCGATTTCCTGACGCCGTAATTTAGCATAATCTGGGCTAATCAGCGACGCCACCGGCACCTTCACAAAGTCTGGATCACCCAAATGCTTAGACCGATCCGCATAAGCAATTTTCATGGCTTCCGCCATTAGGTGCAATGCGTCTGGATGGTGCCAACCGAGAGATTTTAAATCCGTATCTCCGATAATATTTAAAATTTCCAACAGGTGAACCCCACCCGAAGAAGGCGGCGGCATCGAGCAAATTTCCACTTGCAACGCCACCCCACACAGCGGTTCGCGCCAGATCGGTTTATAAGCTTTCAGGTCTTCTAGGGTGATTAAACCGCCATTTTTCGCCATATCTGCGGCGATTGCCTGGGCAGTGACGCCGGTGTAAAAACTCTGGGGATCTGCGGCAATATTCCGCAAGGTTTGGGCCAAACTCCACTGCTGCAAACGCTCTCCCACCGCATACATCCTCCCATTGAGGGTGAAAATCTCGCGGGCGGCTGGGTTACTCAGCAGTACCTCTTTGCGAGCTTCTGCTGAGGTCACGTACTGCCGGCCTACCACAAACCCTTGATCCGCCAGACGAATCGCCGGCTGCACCACCGTTTTCCAGGGTAATTTCCCATACTGCTGGTGAACTTCATACAAACCGGCAACCGTTCCCGGCACACCCGCCGCCAAATGTCCGTTAATACTCAAATTCGGGCGCACCTTGCCGGTTTCATCCAGATACATATCTCGCGTTGCCGCCAGTGGTGCGCGTTCCCGAAAGTCCAACGCCTTCACATCCCCCGTACCGGCTTGGTGCAGCAGCAAAAACCCACCGCCCCCGATGCCGGCGGAAAATGGCTCAACCACAGAAATTGCAAAAGCCGTCGCCACTGCTGCATCGACTGCATTGCCACCCTGTTGCAACATTGCCAAACCGCTATCGCTTCCCGAAGGATGAGCCGAGACAACCATGCCTTTTTGACTGCGTTCTGGTTGCACAAACGCTGCCGGTGCTGGTGCTGGTAAAAGCAAGATGGAAACTGCAATCAGGAAGATATCTTTCAACCTGAAATTTTTGCCGGCATCCTGTGTTGTTGTAATATTTTCCTTTTGCCGGCCCACCCCCTTGAAACTAGAATCCCCGACTACTAGCCCCAGTTGGATCAATCCAACTGACGAGAAAAAATTATTCTGCCCAGCGGCATTTATAAGCCGTGTTTTTAGGCTTTTGCTATTAGCCAGAGAATTTATTTTTGGGGGAGTGAGCATTACTTTCGGTTTCATGTTTTAGAAAATTTACACAAACAAAACGATTGTCTCTTTTCCTCTTTTTAGCCTAACTTTCTTTAGTTAGAATAGCCGATACTGCGAAGGAATCCGCGTAAATTTTCTAAATATTGTGTGCGATCACTGCCGCCATAATTACTCTGCACGTCACTCCAAGCTTCGCGACCTTGACCGAGTAAGAATTGATTAGCTAGATAGGCGGCTAGAACTGGCCTCACATCCTGACCTTGACTGAGCCGGTCTTCATAATCTTGCAATAACTTACTAGAATTATCTGCAACTAAACTCGGATATTGACGGGTAACATCAAACATCTGCCCTTGCCGGTATTGCCAGATTTGAATCGGAGCTGCTGCTTCCTCATAAGTCGAAGCAAATTGCAAGCCAAATCGCGGATCTTGACTTTCAAATTCAGGGACACCATCCTGATTGAAATCTCTGAGATTGTAGCCGGCATATCCCCACGGTTGTTGCAGATAGGTATACTGCCCAGAGGCAGGAAGATAGCGATAAATCAAGGAATAAGTACAGCAGCCTTCCCCGCGTGGAAATAAATCAATTAAGACTTCCGGTTCCGTATCTCCATCTAAATCAACCAATCGAAATGCTAGAGAAGAACTGACACCGCTACCAATCGGCAACGGAGTATCTAGCAACGTTTGGCCGGCTCGTTCAACTTTGACGCTTAGGTTGCTGAACACATAATTTTCTTTCTGATAAGTAAGTTGCGCCCGCACTTGTCCGTTGGGAGAGGTTTGAACATTGGTTTGGACGCCTCCAGAACTTGGGGGGGCGACGACATACTGCTGCGCCACCGGCGAAGCTTTTCCCGCACTAGCAAGCGCTTGACAGACAAAGGCTGCGACTTCCCCCCGTGTTGCCGGCTGATTGGGTTGAAGGAAGCGGATTTCCGGATAGTTAACAATCAGACCTCTTTCTGTTGCCGCCACGACTGAATTTAGGGCATAATTTGGAATCGATTTCGCATCATCATAAACCAGCCCCAACTCGCTGACGGCAAAGTTAGTCGGTGCCAAGTTTAATCCATTGGCTAAGGAAACGATTGCTTGAACACGAGTCAGGGGTTCATTGGGTTGGAAGACGCCACTGGGAAAGCCGTCAAGAAAGCCGGTTTGACGGGCAGTGCGAACTGCGGTGCCGGTGCGGGTACGGGTGGGAACATCAAAAAATGGGGCATCTTGGCCGACTGCCGGCGCACTAAAAAACCCTTGAGCGACGATTGTGGCAAATTCGCCCCGCGACATCAGCGCATTCGGACGGAATGTACCATCGAGATAACCAGTGACAACCCCTTGCTGTGCCAATCGTTCAATGCACAATTGCGCCCAATGCCCTTGCACATCTTCAAAGGTTGTGCGGGCTAAGGCTGGGGTGTGAATTGCCAAGGGAGCGAGGCTGCCGGTTGTCAGTCCCAAGGCTGCAAGGAATGCCGAGCCTGTTTGCCATCTGCCCATTTTTACCACCTCTATAAAATTACACGCTGACCGATAATATTTTTTATGAGGGCAAGCCAAATTTTTTGGTTGCCAGAACCCAGCCCACTGTCTTTGTTTGGATCTTACCGAATTCTTGAGTGGGTGTGCCGGCCATCTATCTTACAGTAATGTTGTTTCCTTTGTCTTGAGATGATTTTATAGATTGCTTACAGCGAGTAGTCACCTACCCAAAACAAGCCGGTTTCAGGATTAACATATCCGCAGTTGTCCAAACCAGTCCTTCCACTCACTTGCTGCTCATAAAAGTGACTAATAAAACAATTTTTATGGAATATTTATGCTAAATTCTACTGCATCCTGTGTTGCAATAATGGTACATACGCCAGCCGTAAAATCCTTCAATAACAAGATGAAAAATAAAGTTATTTCAGCTATTTATAGAAGATTTTACTTTTAGGTTTAAGTATAAACACTAGCTTTGTCAGCAAAAAACAGCTATTGATTGGTTTTGGTCAGTAATTCAATCATTATAGAAGAATAGTAAGTGTTATAAAAATTTAAAATCAATATGTATTATTAAATTCTTTTTACATTGTCTTTTATTTTCTAACACTCTGGGCTAACCCATATAAGGCTTGTGCAACTCCCTTATACTTTTTTTTACAGCATACTCGGCTCACCCCCATGTCAACGCAATTTTTAAACCGTTTAGTTGCCCGATTTCCTAGGCAGATTCCTTTGCAAGCCGTTCTCATTGTTCCTTTCATCCTGCAAATCTTTGCCGCAGTGGGATTGACCGGCTGGCTGTCGTTTCGCAACGGCCAAAAGGCAGTCAATGAGCTGACTGCTCAGTTGCAAAGCGCTGCCACAGCTCGCATTGAAGAACGCTTTCGTCCCTACCTAGAAACCCCCCACATTGTCAATCAGATCAACCTAGATGCTATCGAGGAGGGTTTATTGCGCCCGCGAGACTTAAGGAGCATCGAGAGCTACTTATTGAAACAGCTCAACTTGTTTCAAGCGGTGGGCTATATTCAATGGGGTAATGAGTTTGGAGAGTTTCTTGGGGTCGCGCGAGTTCGTGATGATGGCACCCTTAACATTGAAGCCGCCGACGCCTCCACCAAATATCGCTTGTCTACCTACACGGTAAATAGCAAAGGCCACCGAGACAAACTTTTAAGAGATAATGGAGCCTACGATCCTCGAAAACGCCCTTGGTATAAATCCGCGATGCAACAAGGTAAACCGGGATGGAGTCCCGTTTACCTCGGCTATGGTACAGAGGAAGTTGTAACCGATGCCATTGTTCCTGTTTACGACAAGAAAGGCAGGAAGTTAGGCGTTTTAGGAACGACGTTATTTCTCTCACAAATTGGTGACTTTCTCCGCAACTTAAAAATTAGCCCTTCCGCACAGAGCTTCATCATTGAACGTTCCGGATTGTTGATTGCTTCTTCTACGCTTGATAAACCGTTTGTCATGCGAAATGGTCAAGCAGAACGGGTGAAAGCGACCGAAAGCAAAGATATTTTAATTCGCTCCACCGCAGAGCATTTAATTAAGCACTTTGGCAACCTTAAGGAAATTAATAGTAGCCAGTCTCTCACCTTCGAGCTAAAGAACCAGCAGGAATTTCTTCAGATAACTCCGTTACGTGACAATCGAGGTCTAGATTGGTTGATTGTTGTAGTGGTTCCAGAAGCAGATTTTATGGAACAGATAAACCACAATACCCGCACCACAATTGTGCTGTGTATTGTTGCTTTATGCGGGGCCACCGGCATCGGCATTCTCACAGCCGGCTGGATTACCCGACCAGTTTTCAAATTAAACCAAGCCTCGCAAGCCATTGCCAAAGGGGAATTTGATCGTGTGATTGTCGTCAAAGGGATTAGCGAACTAAAAACCCTAGCCCAGTCCTTCGCCGGCATGGCTGGACAATTGAAATCATCATTTGTCAGGTTAGAATCACAAAACGAAGAATTAAAGCGCCTAGATCAACTCAAAGATGAATTTTTAGCAAATACTTCTCACGAACTGCGAACACCCCTCAACGGCATCATTGGCATTGCCGAATCTCTCATAGATGGAGCAACCGGCCAATTGCCGGCAGCCACCACAGCAAACCTTAGCTTAATTGCCTCTAGTGGTCGTCGCCTATCAAGGTTAATCAATGATATTCTCGACTTCTCTAAACTCAGGCACAAGAACTTAGAACTACAACTTAAACCCGTAGACTTACGAGCTGTTACCCAGGTAGTTTTAACCCTGAGTAACCCCTTAATCGCCAATAAAAAATTGCAACTCGTGAACACCATTCCCGTTGCTTTACCCCTCGTAGAAGCGGACGAAGATCGTCTGCAACAAATTTTGCACAACCTCATCGGCAACGCGATTAAATTCACCCCCTATGGAACCATCACCCTCTCAGCAGAAGCCGTCAACACTCAGCCAGAATTAACAACTGAAACCGGAAAAATAGCAATTACTGTCTCTGACACAGGAATAGGTATTCCTGAAGATAAATTTGAGAGTATTTTTGAATCCTTTGAACAAGCCGAAGGTTCTACCGCTAGAGAATATGGGGGCACGGGGCTTGGACTTGCTGTGACGAAAAAACTGGTGGAATTGCACGGAGGGGAAATTAGGGTTAAATCTCAATTAGGATACGGTTCGCAATTTACATTTACCTTACCTATTTCCCAATGTCAAGTTAAATCGGCTCAATCGACATCTGCTATTTCTGATAGTATTCCTTTAGAGTTAGTGTTTCCTTTAGCACGACAAGATTCTGAAACAACGCTGAATGAAAAGCAATTCAAAGTATTAATTGTTGATGATGAACCCGTTAATCTTCAGGTACTTGTCAACATTCTCTCTCTCTACAATTATGCAATTACCAAAGCCAGTAACGGACAAGAAGCTCTGGAAATTATTCAAGAAGGTTTTATTCCCGACCTCATCTTACTGGATGTGATGATGCCGAAAATGACGGGTTATGAAGTGTGCCAACAAATTCGCGAACGCTTTCCCGCACATGAACTCCCGATTGTGATGTTAACCGCCAAAAATCAAGTTGCAGATATTGTGGCAGGATTTGAATCGGGAGCCAATGATTATCTCTGCAAGCCGATTCAAAAGCAAGAAATGCTAGCTCGAATTAAAACGCATTTGTATTTAGCTAAATTAACTTCTGCTTATGGGCGATTTGTTCCACATAATTTTCTCAAATTCTTAGAAAAAGAAAGCATTATTGATGTCAACCTTGGGGATCAAATGCAACAAGAAATGACCGTCATGTTTTCTGATATTCGCTCCTTTACAGCGCTGTCAGAGTCCATGACTACCCAGGAAACTTTTAGCTTTATCAACTCTTATTTAAGCCGCGTTAGCCCCTTAATTCGCCAGCATAAAGGATTTATTGATAAATACATCGGTGATGCGATTATGGCTTTGTTTCCTGAGTCAGCTTCGGACGCTGTCTCGGCAGCACTGGCGATGCAAAAAGAAGTGAGTATCTATAACCAACATCGTCTGAAAGTCGGTTATGCTCCCATTAAAATTGGCCTAGGCTTGCATACGGGAAATTTAATGCTCGGAACCGTTGGTGAATCAGAACGCATGGACACAACCGTGATTTCTGATGCCGTTAACTTAGCATCTCGGTTGGAAGGATTAACTAAGGTTTATGGAGCAGGTATTTTGGTGAGCGAACAGACAATTGCTCAATTGGCTATTTTGCCAAACATTAACTATCGCTTTCTAGATCGGGTTCGGGTAAAAGGGAAAAGTGAAGCGGTTGCAGTCTATGAAGTGTATGATGAAGAATTGAATTCGTCAAACTCGTTAAAGAGCAAAACAAGAGAGCTTTTTGAACTAGCTTTTAAGGTTTATAGCCGGCAAGATTTTGTGGGAGCAAAACAACAGTTTCAAGAACTATTAACGATAAATCCCCAGGATAAGGCTGCCATGCTTTATGTAAAACGATGCCAGGAATATCTGCACTATGGTGTTCCTCAAGGGTGGGAAGGTGTGACGCATCTCGATTTTAAGTAGGAAGTCTGCCAGGACTGATATCTTATTGGTTGCATTCCCCAGAAAAGTATTCGGTCTTATCTCCATAAACGGGCTAATCAATAAAGTCGCTTATCTCCATAAACGGACTAATCAATAAAGTTGCCGGCATGACTCTCCCCTATGAATCTTGATTCGTGGCTGCCGGCAAAAATTTATCAGCCTCATCAAAACTTGAGAACTTAATGCTCTGCCTGATCGATATTGCGCTTATGCTGATGCACAAATGCTGGGACAATGCCTGATTTTCCTGAAAATACTCGTAAAATTTAGAACTTCCTCAGAAATATCCTCCAATTTATACAGATTACTGCTTGTTTGTTGAACCGGCTCTCTTGCTTCTAAGTTTCGCATCTGGTATCTGATAAACCGCTTGAGGACGCTCTTATACTGGGTAGTACCGACTAGATTTATGGAACTTTCAAATTTTTTGATGCAAATAACTCTTTGAAAAGATAGCACCGGCACGGTATTTATCCGATTGTTGTCTTCTTACCAAAGACCGATATTTCTCGATTGTGGCCGCTTATTTACATCCCCCCTAGTCGGCAGCCACTCAGTTAGAACGGTATGATATAAAAGTTGAAACTTCTTAATGAATTTTAATCAAATGTTGATTTCTTCCTCTGGCATAGCCAAGTTCAAAGAATCAATAACAGAAAAAGTGTTTTTTGGCAATGAGCCAACCCCAGAATTAATCGCAATCTTACTTGTTTATTTCGTTCAAGGAATTCTGGGGTTATCGCGTCTCGCCGTCAGTTTCTTTCTCAAAGACGAACTGGGGTTGAGTCCTGCCGAAGTGTCTGTTTTGTTTGGAGTCGTGGCTTTGCCCTGGATCGTCAAACCTCTGTTTGGCTTTATTTCCGATGGCTTACCCATTCTTAGCTACCGCCGGCGTCCCTACCTTATTCTATCAGGGCTGTTAGGGACATCCGCTTGGGTAGCCCTCGCGACTGTCGTTCATAACGCCTGGGCTGCTACCGCTGTGATCGCCCTGAGTTCTCTTTCCGTTGCCGTGAGTGACGTGATTGTAGACTCCCTGGTGGTGGAACGGGCGCGGCACGAATCTGCCAGCACTGCCGGCTCGCTGCAATCTGTCTGCTGGGGCGCTTCTTCTCTAGGCGCATTAATCACAGCCTACTTTAGCGGTGCCTTACTCCAACATTTCAGCACCCACACCATCTTTCTGATCACGGCATCCTTCCCCCTCATCGTCTCAGCCGTCGCTTGGTTAATTGCCGAGTCGCCGGTGACTGAGCAACCCAACTTCGACACAGTCAAGCAGCAAATTGGGCAACTGCGTCAAGCGATTACCCAGAAAGCGATCTGGATGCCTACGGCTTTTCTCTTTATCTTGCAAGTCACGCCAACCGCAGATGCTGCCTTTTTCTACTTCACCACCAATGAATTAGGCTTTCAACCGGAATTTCTGGGTCGTGTGCGCCTTGTCACCAGCCTTGCCTCTCTCGCCGGCGTCTGGTTATTTCAGCGCTTCTTTAAATCTGTCCCCTTTCGCACCATTTTCGGCTGGTCAACTTTAATTTCAGCCGCTTTGGGGATGACAACTCTATTGTTGGTTACCCATGCTAACCGCGCATTAGGAATTGATGACCATTGGTTTAGCTTGGGCGACAGCTTGGTGCTGACAGTCATGGGGCAAATCGCTTATATGCCGGTGTTGGTGTTAGCTGCACGTCTTTGTCCACCCGGTGTTGAAGCGACTTTGTTCGCTTTGCTAATGTCTGTAACGAATTTGGCAGGGCTGCTTTCTTATCAATTTGGTGCGCTGTTGATGCACTGGTTTGGTATCACTCAGACTAATTTTGACAAACTTTGGTTGTTGGTTCTGATTACTAATCTTTCGACGCTTCTGCCGCTTCCTTTTCTGGGTTTGCTGCCGGCAAGTAGTGCTCAAAGTGATGGAGAAGGTGCGGCTGCAGAATCATTACCGGCTCTTGAACCTGGGTTTAGCGGTGCTAAGCCGGTGGGACAGCATCTTGCCCCGGATTTTATGCCGGAGTTGTTGCCGGTGGGGGGTTTGTCTGATAAGCACTCGACTGATGATAGCGCAGCGTGCCGTGAGGCGTAGGCAGATAATCTGCTAAGGGTTTGTGTCTTTGGAGTTTAGGAATTAACCGCAGATAATAGCGCAGCCTGCCACAGGCTAACGCAGATTTTTGTTTAGTTAATCTGCCTAATTCTGCTGCTCAAAAATTAGAAAACAAGAGGTTTTAATCATGCAGGATCTACAGATTATTAAGCCAGCACCCACTTCTGAAAAAGTGCCCTACAACCGCAATGACTGGCAGCGCGGTTATGAATCTCAACCGAATGAACATGACTACTGGATTGATGACATAGAAGGTAAAATTCCGCCGGAACTTCACGGGACTTTCTTTCGTAATGGACCCGGTTTGCTGGATGTTAATGGTGAACGCATCCACCATCCGTTTGATGGCGATGGCATGGTGTGTTCAGTTGGGTTTTCTAATGGTCGCGCCCACTTCCGCAACCGCTTTGTCCATACTGAGGGTTATTTAGCAGAAAAGAAAGCCGGTAAAATTCTCCATCGGGGCGTGTTCGGCACGCAAAAAGCCGGGGGTTGGTTGGCTAATATTTTTGATATCAAGATGAAGAATATTGCCAATACTCACATTATTTATTGGGGTGGCAAACTTCTGGCATTATGGGAAGCTGCTGAACCTCATCGGCTCAATCCTCATACCTTAGAAACAATTGGGTTAGATTCGCTGGATGGTGTTTTAAAAGCCGGGGACGCTTTTGCTGCTCATCCCCGAATTGAAAAGAGGCCGGAAAATGGGGAGCAGAGATTGGTTAATTTCTCTGTCAAACCCGGACTTTCCACCACGATTACGATTTACGAATTAGACGCCGATGGCAAGGTTGTAAAGCGTCATGCTCACTCGGTTCCTGGTTTTGCTTTCCTGCATGATATGGCGATTACGCCGAATTACTGCATCTTTTTCCAAAATCCTGTCTCGCTAAATCCTCTGCCTTTCTTGTTAGGAATGCGGAGCGCCGGCCAATGTTTGCAATTTAACCCTAATCAACCGACGCGAGTAATTATTATTCCCCGTGATGGTAAAAGTGAGGTTCAAGTTTTAGACACTGAGCCTTGTTTTGTCTTCCACCATGCGAATGCTTGGGAAGAAGGGGATAACATCTTTGTGGACTCGGTTTGTTATGAGTCTTTCCCCAGCGTCGATCCAGATGGAGACTTCCGCGACGTTGATTTTGATGCAATTCCTGCCGGCGAATTGTGGCGGTTGCAGGTGAATTTGCAGGATAAATCGGTACGGCATCAGGTGGTGGAAAGCCGGTGTTGTGAGTTTCCGACGTTGCATCCTGATAATGTGGGACGCGCTTACCGATACTTATATATTGGTGCGGCGGATGCTCCCACCGGCAATGCGCCGTTGCAAGCTGTGCTAAAAATTGATTTGGTAACAGGAGCTCGCCAAATTTGGAGTGCGGCACCACGGGGGTTTGCGGGTGAGCCGGTGTTTGTACCGCGCCCGGGTAGTATGGCTGAGGATGATGGCTGGCTAATTATGTTGGTTTATGATAGCGCTCACCATCGTTCTGATGTGGTGATTTTAGATGCGCGTGACTTAAATAAAGGGCCGGTGGCGCGTCTGCATTTAAAGCATCATGTGCCTTATGGGTTGCATGGAAGTTTCACGCCTGAGTATTTTGGCCCTGATGCCGGTGTGTAAGTTTCGTAACCCACCAAGCCGATAAATTGAGCAGTCCACAGGGCATAGTGTTCGGGTACAAAAATCATCGCTGATCGTGATCAATTGTTCCCCAAATGCTATGCCCCTACAGTATTTAAGTTTTTTTATATTTGTCAAACAGTTCTACGAGACTGGTGTTCTATGCTGAGCTTACTCGGTTGAGTGATGAGTGGCTGATCGAGGTAAGATACTAGATGCCATCAATCAAAAATTAAGCCGATAAAACTGGTAGCAAATTTTAATTATGAAAATCAAGGTGAAGGGGCATTGTTTTGCAAGTGCCCTTGTTTGGCTTGCTACCGGCACCGTTGTAGGAAAAACTCTGGCTCAGCCTATCGTCCCCGCCAATGATGGCACCGGCACCACCGTCACCCCTGCCGGCAATCGTTATGACATCTCTGGAGGCCAAACTTCTGGGGATGGAAGAAATTTATTTCACACTTTTCAAAAGTTTGGACTCTCAAATGAGCAAATCGTAAACTTTCTTTCTACTCCTAATGTTCATAATATATTAACACGAATTAACGGAAAGGAACCTTCTTTAATTAATGGGTTAATTACTGTAACAGGTGGCAACCCTAACTTATTTTTAATCAATCCTGCCGGCATAGTATTTGGCCCCAGCGCCACTTTGAATGTTCCGGCTTCTTTCACGGCAACAACGGCAACGTCTATAGGATTTAATTCTGGGCTGTTTCGGGCGTTTGGGACAAATGATTATGCAAGTTTAGTGGGTGATCCGCTTGCCTTCGATTTTGCATCAATTCCAACGGGAAGTATTCTTAATTTGGGTAATTTAACGGCTGCAAAAGATTTAAATTTGCTGGGCGGTACAGTGCTTAGCACCGGCACTCTTTCTGCACCCCAAGGAAATATCACGATTGCCTCAGTTTCGGGGACAAATCGGATTCGGATTTCCCAAACTGGACAAGTTTTGAGTTTAGAACTTCCCGCGATAGCCAGCATAGAACCGGCACAAATTTCGCCGCTGACTTTGCCAGAATTGCTCACCGGCACTCCTCTTGGCCACGCAACACAAATTATCGTCACGGAGGCAGGTGAAGTGAGGCTAACCGGCATGACATCTTCTTTGAATGCTCAAACAGAAGTGCCGGTGAAACCTGGAGATATTGCGATCGCCGGCAATCCACTTTCTCTGAGTCATCGCCCTTTACTATCTGCCGGCAGCGCTACCCTATCTGCTGCACAAACCCTCACCCTCACCACCGGCACCTTGGAAAGTACCGGCAACTTGAACTTGCTGGCGGGAGATACGATTCGAGTCCGAGACAGTCTTTACCAACCCTTCAACGCCCGAACCGGCGGCGATCTTACACTTCGCGGGAATTTGGGCATCGATATTCTCGCCCTCAACCACCCGCAAGCCGCTTTGCAAGCCGGCCAAAATCTTAGCTTAATCAGCGATGGCGCAATTTCGGGAGACGCTCACTTTTTGTCGGGGGGTGATGTTTCAATCATCAATTTAAAGGGAGAATTCGGTAATTTTCTCAGCTTGTATGACCCAATTATCCGCGCCACCGGCAATGTTAACTTTGGTAACTACACTGGCACTTCACTGAAAGTGGAAGCCACAGGCGAGATTGTCGCGGGAAATATCAACATCACCGGCCCAGATACAGCACTGCCAGACGCTTCTGACCCTGATGCAGCTACTCTCAGCAGCAGCGCGGCTTTGATTTTGCGGTCAGGGGTGCCGGCCCTTGGAGATGTGGCCAACGTGCCACCGAACCAGACATCCGGCGGGACTGCATTTGTCCCATCAGCGTCACCCTTGGCTAATGGCATTACGGCTGGGGAAATCTCAACAGCTGGGGGACCGGCAATTTTGCAAGCTGCCGGTGAAATTACCATCGACACGCTTGCGACTGCTGGGGGTAACGTTGACTTCACTGCCGGCGCAGATATTACCGTTCTCGGTGCAATTAACACCGGCAACAATGGCGGCAATAGCGGTAGCGTTAACCTTAATTCTGCAACAGATATCGATTTGTCTGCGATTGATACGCAGGGGGTGGGAGATTTTGCCGGCGGTGAAGTTAACTTGCAAGCCGGCAATTTTTTGCGCGTGGGTAATGGCTTTAGGGATGGCAATAACGTTAATGCCAGCATTTCCTCTGTGGATGCGTTTGGTGGAGGAGATATTAGCATCCGTCATGCCGGCGGAAGAACGGCCCCATTTGTGGTGGGGGATGGGGCAACAAACGGAACGGCGGCGGCGATCACAACAGGATCGTCCTTGATTTCGCCTCGCTTTGAGGTGCCGATGTCTCCCACAGGTGTTTACCGGCAAGGAAATATTACGATCTCGACAAACGGGTTTAACCGTTCATCAAGAATGTCAGAAATTCCCTCGCAAAGATTGTCAAACATTGCCTCGGATTTGGCAGGGCGGGATGTGCTGGTGCAACGGAATATAATTCAGCCTCAAGAGTCAGAAATTCAGACGAAATTGCGAACGCTCAGCCGTGTGGATATTGCTAAGGCAATTGATAATCTTGAGATTCCAGAAGCTATACTTTTTATCGATATTTTATTCACCGAAGAAGTTGGTTATTACATCCAAGAAAATATTAAGCGAGAAGTGCAATCTTTTAAGCAGGTGCAAGAAAAACTCGCGCCGATTGCGGCTAAAACCGGCTTAAAGCCTGCTATTATAGCGTTCCTCAAATAGATGAAGTACAGTAACAGCAGTGAGTAAACCAATTAAGAAGGTCCTGAGAGGACACTTGTTGGTAGGCTAGTGTAATCGCTTCATCCAAGGCTCGATAAGTTCTTGCTCCTATCGTCCGCAATATCCCTTTGATTTTTGACCAGCAATTCTCGATGGG
>NZ_JACJOU010000024.1 GCF_014695725.1 Microcoleus sp. FACHB-672
TCTGGAGTTGATGGTTTAATTAAACTAGCACTTCAATTAATGAATCTCGAACATCTCAAAAATTGGTTTACACATTGCTGCTACTGTACCTCATAGACTTCGAATTTGCTGTATCTTGCAGCCGTTCGGCTTCTCGCCTCATAGTAGTACAGCTTCCTGCAAAACGCGCTCGCGAATGCGTTCTTTCAACATATCCACTGTGGCGATATCGACCTTGCGATTGAGTAGTTGTTCTAAATCAAGCAATAGCCCACCTGGAAACCAAGGCGTAATTTTTTCTAAATCGTAATCCACTAACAAATCAATATCGCTTTCTGGGGTCGCTTCGCCCCGCGCTACTGAACCGAATACGCGCACGTTGTAGGCTCCGTGCTTTTGGGCAATGGCGAGAATTTGCGATCGCTCATAATACAGTAATTCTTGAATACCTAATCCTGTTTTTTTCATCAAGCCCTCCTCAACTGGGGTCATTGCTAGTTAATCAGCGAAAGTAGCCTAAAAGTTATCTGTAAGCATTCAAAGCCAAGCTATCAGACTTTGTAGAGTATTGTAGTATGCTCGATAAAGCTTTCAGAGTTAACAGGAGTTGATGTGGGAATGCAAATTGAACCCTACGATCCTCACGACCAAGATGGCTGTTATTAGTCTTTCGCTTCGGGCATGGACTCCGGTCTTTGATTCGATTCAGAAGGCGATGAACGCGCTCTGTGTACCAGGCATTTTATCCCAATTATTGGCGTGTGAGCCGGCAAAAAGCTGCCCTTGGATGTCTGTGCTGCGGAAGAGAGGAATGTATAGGTTGCTATCGATGCCGGTTCTACTGTGGGCTTTGTCGCCGTGAAACTACACTCAGAGGACAGCATGGGTGAAATCTACATGGTTGCTGTCGATCCAGACTTTCAAGGTCGCGGTATTGGTAGTGCTTTGATAGAATTCGCTCTGGTTTGGATGAAAGATGCGGGGATGTCTATTGCGATGGTTGAGACTGGAGGTGATGCCGGTCATGCCCCAGCCCGTCACACCTATGAAAAGGTGGGCTTCGAGCTATTTCCAGTCGCCAGATACTTCAAGAAGCTCTAAGTGCAGATGTTAAGTCTCAAGGTTTACTTCCTTCTATAGCTAGTCAATCGCGATTCTGCTATGCAGACGCTACGCGAACGCCCCATCGAGTTAGAAAAGGCATCTGTGGGAAAATTGCAAACGTACTTAAGCTTGGGGATCAACTGAATGCTATGGCTTGTTGTGCCCCTTGGGGTATTGATTGCAGTAGTCGGGCTTGGAGCAATTTATCAAGCACTTGCCACAAGTCGGGATAGCCGAAGGTTTCTGCCACCTGGAAAATTAATTCAAATCAATGGTAAAAATTGGCACTGTCAAATTATGGGTAAAGGTCACCCGACAGTCATTGTAGATAGTGGAACTGGAGGTACTCACCTAGACTGGCAATTAGTGCAGCCTGAAGTTGCAAAATTTACAAAAATCTTGACCTACGATAGAGCCGGCTATGGCTGGAGTGCTATAAGTTCAGAACCACGCACGGCTGAGCAAGTTGTTAGTGAGTTGCGGCAACTTTTGAGAAAGGTCGAAATTGAGCCGCCTTATGTCTTGGTGGGGATGTCTTCAAGTGGTCTATTCAGTCGCTTGTTTGCCTATCACTATCCAGAAGAAGTGGCTGGAATGATTTTAGTAGATGTTGCTCATGAGAAAATGTATGAGGATACACCAGTCCAATGGGTTGAATTAAACAAACGACTGGAAGGACTGTTAACTCATGTAGTGCCGATTATAGGACGTATTGGTCTGCTTCGTTTGCTTGTCACTTTTGATTCTGTGCCTATGGCAGCCGGTTTATTCCAAAAATTTCCACCTTCAATTCGACCTCTTGCTAAAGCGCTCTATTCTCAAACTCAGTTTGGGAAAACTTTTGCTCAGGAATCGGCTGCGGTATCAGTCAGCATGAACCAGGTTGAACAAGCACGGCAGATAAAGCCGTTTCCTGACATTCCTCTCATTGTTTTGTCGGCTGGAAAGCCTGACTTCGACATAACACAAGATGTGCTTCAGAAACTGCAAGAATTACACGCAGATCTAGCCAATGAGTCGCCCCAAGGCGTTCACATTGTTGCTAACGAAAGTGGACATGCAATCCAACTTGATAAACCAGAATTAGTCATTGATGCAATTCGTCAAGTTGTTGAAAAAATGCGTTGCAGTAGTGATCCTTAACGACCCTGTTAGAGCGGACTATCGATTTAGCTTTTTCACCCAACATGAGGTGATACAACTCAAAGACGATCAAAGCATGGAATGTAATGATAGAGAAACATACGTGGACAGACTTGCAACAACGGCAATGGATTTGTGATGTTGAAGATGTAAACCTGATACCACAAGGAGCTTCATTTGTTAGCTTGTGGAAACAGTATACAAATGGCGTTGCTATTACGCTCTCTATTCACTCTGAGAACGGTCAGTTTGTGTTGTATCACGATGTCGGTCATGCGGCATCTGGAACAAAAAGAACGAATTGCGGTACATTTTCAACCGCAGATGCTGCGATACATCAACTGATTCAAGAGTGCTATAGCTGGGATAATACGTGGGGTATGTAATAGCAAGCAGAAGGAAATAACGGCTTGTTACGCCATTAACATAGCAAGGAAGGGTGAGTTGTGAAGGAATCGCCAATTTCAGCTGAATCGATTTCAGCACCGATCGGTAAGACGATATATCCAGAACCTTATGCTTCCCTTTTGAAGGGACGACAAAAGCGAAAACTGGGTGAGTATTTTGGGTTGACTCATTTTGGAGTTAATTTAACCCATCTCTCACCAGGTGCAATTTCTGCACTTGCTCACAGCCACTCAAAGCAAGAAGAATTTATCCTGGTATTGGAAGGCAGCCCAACGCTGGTACTAGGCGAAGAGGAATTTGTTTTGCATCCGGGTGACTGCTATGGATTTAAGGCCGGCACGGGTATCGCACATCAACTGATTAATCGATCTGAAGAAAACGTAACCTATCTTGAGATTGGTGATCGCACTGAAGGAGATGAAGTCGAATTCCCAAATGACGATCTCAAAGCAACACAATTGCCGAACGGTGAATGGGCTTTAACGCATAAAGATGGTCGAGCTTATTAATAGCACCGCCATCGAACCGCGCTGCACCAGAACGTTGGGCGACCGCATTGTATCCTTCTAGTTAATGCGATCGCCCGATCTTGTAGGTTGGGTTGAAGGATGAAACCCGACACTCATCACTGCTTCTCCACCTCCACTCTAGTGCGCTCGCTCCTCGTTGTAGATTGAAGCAAACATAAATCGATGGGGCGATCGCACTTGAAGATATGCGGAAAAATTCAACCTATCCGCCAGAAACCGACTAATATACTGAACAATTCTACCTATCTACTTAATTTGGAATGATATACGGGAAGCTCCGGCCTTTGCGCTGAAACTGAATGCATAGACCGAAACTTTCAGCCTAATAATAGTTAGGCCGCAAGTTAATAATTGACTGTGCGCGAAGGTAAGCTTTGACTAGAAAGAAACAGTGTCACAATTCAAAAATATTGAAAATATCTTCATTGAACAAATTTATTGAGTTCTTGTACTAACAGATGCACTGTTGTAGAGGGATTATCTCTAGCAGGGGTGCGCGGATTATATTGATTGAGCAAATTTATAGCATTTTTAATAGCAGCCGCCTGTTTTTCAAATAGCTCTTCATAGATTGTTTCACTATTTTTTTGATAGTTTTGTTTAAGGAAACAATTCAATCTCTTACGATACTCGCTTCGAGGAATACTAGTATCGAGAAAGTCAAAATGAAGGACGTACCATAGTTCAAATGCTTCATTAGAATAAGCTACTTTGAACCCCTCACTCTCAGCATTTTTGATAGCATTATTAAAATTTTGTGGACTCCAATCATCTCGATCAAAAACGCACCATACCTGATCATACTCTTCTTGTTGTTTTAGTTCCTTTGCACTGTCTACCAGCTTGCTAGGGTCTTTTCCTAATCCTTTAACATCTATTTCAGCAACATTCTTTGGAACGGGAAAACTTCTAAAGTAGTTAGGTTCGGTTTTCTTTCCTTCACACACAATTAAGAATCTTTGTCTAATGTCCCTAGTATCAACTTTTCTAGGAGAATATCCACGTGAATTTATCCTTCTTCTAGACATTGGATTCAATCAACTGGTTTAGATTGCCAATATATGGGATTGCACCATATCTTCCCTTAATGTAATCACTTTCAAAAGATGCATCATTACCTATTTTATATTCTGCTAAAGAATACAAATCTGTTGCACCGTATCTATTTTTTTCAGTAAACCAAACTTGATCTCTACGAAAAACCTTATTATTAAGTAAGTTGGTATCATGTGTCATGAAAATTAATTGAGCATTGTTTGGGTTTGCTTCTTCAGAGTTGAATAATTTAACAATTGCAAGACTAATCAAGGGATGAAGTCTTGCATCAAACTCATCAATAATTAAGATTTCTCCTTCTTTGAGAACGGTTATGAGCGCTCCAGCCAAGGCAAAAACCTTTTTTGTACCCTCAGATTCATGACTTTCCAAATCGAATTTTTCAATTGACTTGTAGTTGCCATCAGCGTCGAACTTTCGATGAGAAGTACCTAGTGAAATTGCTTTAAATCCGCCTTCGACAATAGATTTCTTAAGCTCATCTGGCATTTTATCAGGCAAGGAATCAATTGTAAAATCTTTTTTTTCAATGTGTACCTCGCTGATTCCTAAATCCAGCTTCTTGATCAACTGAATAATATCAGCCTTGTTCTTATTGTTTTGGAAACATTTGAGTGTATAACTTAAGTAAGCTTGATCGTGTAAACCAGAAATAATATTTAACTTATCACTTATCCACTCTAAGATCTTCTTTGCAAGATCAACATTAAATTGAGCAGAAACAGATAAAAAGAGTGCGTTACTTCTAGTTTTTTGTTGAATACCATTAGCATTATAATTTTTGAATGTCTTAATCTTGTCAAGGTTGCGCTCAAATAGCTTAGTTTCCTTCACTTTGGGAACATAAAATAGCCATTCAGATATAACTCTTTCTTGAGTTATCTTAAATCCATATCTATATTTGCGTTCACCCATTAAAAACACCAATTCAAAGTATGAGGGGGTGCCTTCAGTTTCTGTACTTAGCCTAAAAGTTTCTACGCCTATTTTCTCGGTACTTTGAGTTTCTTTAGACGAATTAATCATAAACCATTTCATAAAGTCTACTGCTTTGGCAAGATTACTTTTGCCACTAGCATTTGCTCCGTATATCGCAGCACTCTTAAGTAGCTTTAGTTCTTGATCTATAGCAAAGACGTTAGTTGTATCAAGGCTTTTGTCTTTCGACACAATATTAGCTGCCACCATACTGAAGGTGACTTGTTCTTTAAACGATCTGTAATTACCAACACTAAACTCGATAAGCATGACTCATCTCTTAGGTTTACCTCGGGAATTTGTGAAAAAATTACACAAACCTACTTTAAGGTTAGCAGTAATTAGCTTAGAATATTAAGGTATAAGATTGTCTTACCTCGTACATGGGTACTACTCTTATATAGCATAAGAACCCAGTTAGAGCAGACTACCAAGAGAGCTTGGTGTAAATGCGAAGGTTGCTTGCAGCCGCTCAACCGGAACGTTAGGCTGCTTAGTTTATTCCCCAGCGAATGTATCCTCTGCTAGTAGATGCATAACCTTACGCCATGCAGTCTCCCCTTTTAGTCCGACAACACGGGACACGTTGGCGGCGGCATAAGCATCGGGAGTGTACTCTGAGGACTCGATCAACCAACTACGGATTGACTTCGGCTATCGCTCAGAAGACGTTACGGCACTAGCGGCAAAAGCGATCTCCACCGCATTCTATGGAGAAAGTCCGCGTTACTCTTACTTCCAGGGCTGTTCCAACGGAGGTCAGCAAGCCCTGATGGAAGCACAGCGAAACCCAAACGACTTTAACGGCATCATTACTGGGGCACCGGCTGCCATCCTAGCGCTGATGTCTAATCAGTGCTGTTTTTTCAACCCAATCAATTACCTGAAATTAAGGACAATTTAGAGAGATTAACAGTTCTCGCTGTAATAGAAAGCTGGAAAATTTCTAGTACAGATATTTTGATTTTTTTTTCAAATTAAATAAAATGTAAATATCAGCATCTAATTTTTATGAGAAAAACAAATAAATTCGCATTAAATAGGATAAAAAAACACTAGAACAAATCTCTTGTTTCTATCATTAGCGTTGAAGTCGCCGGCACATTTGCTTCAAGGACGCTTTGCTTACCAATGAGATGAGATCGCTCGCTAATCGTTTAATTTTACTATAAATTTAAAATTTACTCCGTAATGGATCATGAGGCAAAACAACAATTATTTAAAACTCTAGAATTACAATAGGAGTAGGTAGTTTATATTATTAAGGAATTTGGGTTTTCATGCCTTACCACGTTATTTATGATGGCAATTGCAATCTGTGTGTCACCTTGGTGCAGCAGCTAGAAAACATAGACAAAGGCCAGCTATTTACCTACATTCCCATGCAAGATCCACAGGCACTCACTCAGTTTGGCGTCACGCCCCAAGATTGTGAACTGGGGATGATTGTAATCGACGCCGGCAATCCCCAACGCCGGTGGCAAGGCAGTGATGCAGCAGAAGAAATTGGACGGCTGTTACCCGCCGGCTACGTGTTTGTGGAAGCCTATCGGGCACTGCCGGGGCTAAAGTGGGCCGGTGATCGCTTCTACGAACAAATTCGGGATAACCGCTACACCATATTTGGTAAACGCTCAAGCACCTACCAATCTACTTACCCCAGCAGTTGCAGCAACAACGCTTGTGGCTAGTGCCCCATCCCCCTACCTTTAGGTTGGCGAAGCCTTGCCCGATGCCCCTAATTCCCCGGACTGTTAAACACATCTAAAACCTGCCGGCAAAAGTGTTTCAGCATATCCGCAGCGCTAGGTGCCGGCTCAGATAGTCCCACAAACTGCCAGCTATCGACAGTGGAAAATCGCCACTGTTTGCCTTGATGGTCAAATCCAGCCGCTTCTACCCCGATCGCACGCCGGTGTTCATCTAGCGGATCTTCATAAAAGCGAATCTGAACCAAAATACTGCGACTCTGAAACAACCGGCTTCTGCCGGGGAAATGGAAGCCAATATCAATAGAATCTGGATCGACGAGTTCCAGAGTATCCGGATCATTCATCCAGGGCTTAAGATCTACCCTTATATCTGGAAACTCTGACTTAAATAAATTAACCACCGTCGCAATCTTGCTGGCCACTTCAATATTTCGAGCCTTCTCAGCTGCGTTCACTCCAAACCCTCCTACTAACGTGCTATCAGATGTGATCTAATGGTTTCAGATGGGCAAAGACAAGTTTTTCATATCAAGATAGCTCATACCCCTGCCAAAGAAGCGGCAATCAACTGAAGACTAGGAGTCAAACAGATGGCCACCCCCTGCCACATTATTGTTGAAGGGAATCCCGTAATCATCTACGCCAGTCGGAATGGAAGCCCCGACAAAGTGCGACGTATCCTCAAACCCTTTCTAGAAAAATTTTTGCAAGAGAGAGAAACCGCTGGAGAATACTGTGATACACCTGAGTGTTTAGTTGCTCAAATTGTTGTCCGCTTTGGGTTTGAGATTTGTGAGGATGATTTCTCTAATTTAAAAGTGAGCTTGGCTTACGATCCAACGGTGGATTACGTTTACTCCGTTGCACCGGATCAACAGGTGAGTGTTTGGGTTCCAGAGGAAGAATATCGCCAAAATCCCAGCTTGGGACTGAAAGCGTGCCGGCAGTTGGAGGGGGAAGGCTGGCGCATTGACTAATTTGCTGTGATTTTAACCCCATTTAGCGATTTGCCTGGGAGTTGAATCCCAGGCGTGATTGCTCGATGCTATTGAGAATCGGCCAACTTATCCGGGAAACTGTTTAAAGCACGACGGTGGCAGATGAGTGCTTAACATCGGGTTCAGGCTGCGGTTCAGTTGCCGGCAACACGCGAACACGGGCAAATTTAAGACCACTGACGCCTTGCAATTGCTCCACGATGCCGGTTTCAATTTCCTTATCCACCCAACCTTGACGGGCTAAATAACGTAGATATTCTTGGTATTGCGCCCACTCAGCATCCGTAGAATAAACCACCGTTAACATTGCTGGTTGTGTGATGCGAATTCGGGTTTGAGCATCAACGCCTTTATCAATGCGCTTTTTCACAATTTCATAGCGGGTATCGCGGCTGCCTCGCACATCAAAAAGGTTCTCCGTTTGTTCGTCGTGAAAAATATCGACGGTTGAATCCTGTACTAAAACCAGATGCGTGACTTGCATCAAAGTCCCGCATTCTTCTTGAATCCGAAAGGCTGTCCGGGCGCAGTCACAGACGGCACAAAGCTGTTCGTAACGCAGGCTGCGTAGCTGAAATGAGGTAAATTTAGGGTCAATCGACGCGCCGGCATAAATCATGTGATCCATGCCATCGGTAAATTCAACGTCGCAGTAGTGAGGGGTAATTTTCTGCATCCGAATTTGCCAGCGTTCCCACGTCTCGCGCAGCAACATATTAATCTGGTTGATCGTTTGGTCATAGCGGGCGCGGGCAATATAAACACATCCATGTTCGTTGGCACAGCTTTGCCGATAAGCTTCCACCGCAGCAAGTGCTGCCGGCCCACATTGGACAAAATAATCAAAATAAACTTCTACCCGATCTTTGAGATATTGCGTCGCCGTGACTTCGGCATCAACCATTACCTGACCATGCAATTGTTCAATACAAGTGAGCAAATCAAGCCGTAACTGTTCGCCAAAAGGTGTGGGTTGGAATTGGCAAACCGCCTCTACAATCACGAGTGCCAGCCGAAATTGTTCAAGCAAATCAAGCTGAATTGCCCGATTACGCTCATCCGATGAGCCGCGAATATCAGAAATCCCATACAGTGGGTAAACATCCGTAAACACGATGGGTTCAGGCGGCAGTCCCCAACTGCGGCGTTCCGCTTCCTGCAAAAACCGCCACTCAACCGATGCGTGGATATTGTGCAGGGTTGTCACACGCTGCTGAATGGCTTGGCGCAAAGCAGCAATAAAAGCCGGCGTCAACACTTCCGCGTGTTTACAATCTACCCCTGTGAAGTTGTGGGGGCGATCGCTCGTCAAACCAACTAAACCGGCAAGTTGGCCGGTTCCTGGCCCTCCTTCTACGGCTTTGACGACGAGCGGAATGAGCAACATCGAGCGAATACCCATTTCTAATAATTTCCGCTCACAATCCGTTTGGCAATCTAAACTTAAATCCGGTACATTCCAAACTTGATTCGCTTGGGCAGATCGTAGGAAGTGTGAGCCTCGCAGAGACTGCATTGGGTAAACACTGGGCTTTAATTCTCCCCGGTAATTGCCGAAAAACAGTTGGGCTTGATCGCGTTCCGCACTCAAAAGAAGTGTGTTCTGAGCGCGAAACAAGGATTTCATGCGCCGGTTAATTTGTTTAAACTTATTCGGTCGCAAAATTGAATCTCGCTCGATTAGCTGCTGAGTCAGCCGGTGCATGGTTTCCTGAGCAGTAACATCAAATCCCTCAAGCAGCAACAATCCTTCGACTTGGTAATTATCTAAACGCAGTCGTTGTTCTAAAGCCGGCAGATCGCTAGCAAGTAAACCGATGGCATCTTTTAATTGGAGTTTGCCTTCTTGCATCGACAGCTTGTGTAGCTTTAAATCGGCAAATTCATCGATTTTGGAATTGCGCCGGCTCACTTTTAAGCGATCAGAAGTTAACCAAAATTCAATAAAGCGGGGTTCCTGAGCATTGGGACGGTTGAGTGTGCCCACCAGTGGCTCATCAAGCAAGTGCAATTCCCGTAAATCAATGTGATATAAATCTCTGAGAACTAAATGCAAAACATGACGCCGATATAGTTCTTCAGCAGCCGCTTCACTAATATCTTGGAACAGATCCAAGAGCCGAATTTTCTTGCCAGCACTCATTCCATTACTCATGTCTGCCGGCGGCACTTCAATGCCAGCGAGTCGGCACAAAGCATCATTGCCATAGCGGATGATCAAATCACCAGCTATATGTGCCTTTGCTGCCTCCTCCCAGGCAATTGCTGCCATCAGCAGCCGGCTAGAGCTTTGAAAACAACTGAACCAATCCTTCTCTCGTTTCCAGGCTTTGAGTTCTTCTAATTCAGGGGATGGAACTCGCGCCGCCAAAGTCTGCAAAATCCGGTCTATATTGTCTGTGTCGCTTGCAAGATTTTGCTCAATCCCTGAGTTTTCGTTATTCCTCATCGCCAGCTCTAATGCGCTGTTGCTGTTCTCCAGATCGACAATTGGCTCGGAGGTAGACATGGGTCTGCACCTTATTCAATATTGAAAGAGTTTGATAACGTGTAACCCTGATTGAAAAAAGCCTGCCGGCGCTGAATCCACTCAATTATGGGCGATTCGTAACATAGCAGGGGCTAAAGAACCCAAAGTTTTTCGAGCTTTTTGCCCTATCTGGATAACTGAGTTTGCTTCCTTGTTTCCCCTTACGCTCTGAGCTTCGCTTGATGTCAGGCTGGCATCGAGCTAGTTGGGGGATTGACCAGGAAAGTCGGCTCAGTTTGCTCCTAGATGTCATAGATGCTGTGAGAAAATTGTAAAAAATTTCCGCTTTAATTAGTTAAATTTAGACGAATTAGTAATGGCTAGGGAAATTTCAATCGACTTTTTGCCGGTGCCGGTTCCTGTGTTGACGGATGGTTGCCGGCTCTTAATTCTGGTGTCAAATTGAAAGCGTTGGTGATGGGCATTGGGGATGGGGCATTGGGCATTAAAAACTTCCCCCCAGCACTAAGAACTCGCACTCAGCACTAAATCCCGCCCTTGCTACGGCTCAAACCCCATAAAAGGTTATCCTAATCTATAAGTCTTAAAGAAAATTATCTAGAAACAATCCTTCCATGTTCGACGCACTTGCCGACCGCTTAGAAGCTGCCTGGAAAAAACTGCGAGGTCAGGACAAAATCTCGGAATCCAATATCCAAGAGGCTTTGCGGGATGTTCGCAGAGCGCTTCTGGAAGCCGATGTTAACCTCCAGGTGGTTAAAGATTTTATTGCTGAGGTAGAAACCAAAGCCCAAGGTGCTGAGGTGATTACCGGCGTGAGGCCGGCTCAGCAGTTCATTAAAATTGTCCACGACGAACTCGTGCAAGTAATGGGGGAAACGAATGTTCCCCTCGCCACTGCTGACACGAAGCCGACAATCGTGCTGATGGCCGGTTTGCAAGGGACAGGTAAAACGACGGCATCTGCCAAGCTGGCGTTACACCTGCGTAAAACCAATCGCACGACGATGCTGGTGGCGACAGACATTTACCGACCGGCTGCGGTTGACCAATTGGTGACACTGGGTAAGCAAATTGGCGTGCCGGTGTTTGAAATGGGCACCGGCACCGATCCGGTCGAAATTGCCCGTCAAGGGGTCGAGAGAGCGATCGCAGAGAACGTCGATACGGTGATTATCGATACTGCCGGTCGTCTGCAAATCGACCAAGACATGATGGCGGAATTAGCACGAATCAAGGAAACTGTCAAGCCCCACGAAACCTTGCTCGTCGTGGACGCGATGACCGGCCAAGAAGCCGCCAACCTCACGCGCACCTTCCACAACCAAATCGGCATCTCCGGCGCAATTCTCACCAAGCTAGATGGGGATAGCAGAGGCGGTGCAGCCCTTTCCGTGCGGCAAATTTCCGGCGCACCGATTAAATTTGTCGGCGTCGGAGAAAAAGTCGAAGCACTGCAACCGTTTTACCCAGATCGGATGGCGTCTCGGATTTTGGGGATGGGAGACGTTCTTACCTTAGTCGAGAAAGCCGCTGAGGAAGTCGATCTCGCAGATGCCGAGAAGATGCAAGAGAAAATCCTCACGGCAAAGTTCGACTTTACGGACTTTCTCAAGCAAATGCGGCTAATGAAGAACATGGGTTCTCTCGGCGGTTTGCTCAAGCTAATTCCGGGGATGAATAAAGTTTCAGACGAGGATTTGCGAAAAGGCGAATCCCAGCTGAAACAGGCAGAGGCGATGATCAATTCCATGACGATTGAAGAACGCCGCAACCCCGATGTATTAGCCGGTTCACCCAGCCGCAGGCGACGAATTGCCAAGGGTTCGGGTTATGGAGAAAAGGAAGTCACCGATTTGGTGACCAACTTCACCAAAATGCGAGCAATGATGCAGCAAATGGGCCAAGGCCAGTTTCCAGGGATGGGAATGCCGGGAATGGGTGGCATGGGCGGCATGGGCGGCATGGGCGGTGGCCCTTGGGGTGGCAACAATGCCCCTCAGCCAGGTTGGCGAGGATATCCGGGTGGAAATCCAGCCGCTAACAAGAAAAAGAAAAAGGAAAAAAAGAAGAAAGGTTTCGGCCAACTGTAGCTATCAGCAACAACCGCTAACTGCGCGGTTACGGAGTGGGGGAATCCACCAAAATCTCCCCCACTCTCTTTCTCTGTTACTCTCCCCCACTCAGGACTCCAGCAATTCTCATTTTCAAACCCTTGCACTATAAATTGAGCTTTCAATCCTCGATTGCTAACGAGGAAATAAGGGTTTCAAATACCGAAATTCCTCAAAATAGCGAGTTTGGATGGGAATCACTCTCATAATCTTGCATAATGAGACCTCCTGTCACCATACCTCTTATGTCAGATCAACCTGCACCAGAAATCGAACTGCTCCATGCGGCGTACGCAGCCTTCAACGCGCGAGACATTGACGCTGCCCTTGCCCTCATGACTCCGGACGTGGCTTGGCCAAAAGCGTTCAAAGGCGGTTTTGTCCGTGGATCTGAAGAAGTTCGCGCTTACTGGACGGAGCAATGGAGCGAGATCAATCCGCACGTCGAGCCGGTTTCCTTTTACTCGGAGGAGATCGGGCGCATTTTGGTCGATGTGCATCAGGTCGTACGTGACTTGGCTGGAGCAGTTCTTGTCGATGAGCACGTGGGTCATCGATTCACCCTTGAGCACGGCTTGATTCAAGCAATGGAAGTCTGTCCACTTCCATCGTCCACCCCAGAGTCCTAACCAGTTCAAACTTCTCTGCCATAACAGCAATTCTCATTATGAAAAATTAACTACAGTTGGGTGGTAGTTCCAACTCCAGTCCTTCAATACTCTAGTAAGTGGTATAATGGGGAACTCTCAGGCAAATGAAATTTAGAAGCTGGTAGCTGATAGCTGATAGCTTAAAATCTTAAACGGAGCATAGGGTATCAAACATGATCAAATTGCGCTTAAAGCGGTATGGCAAAAAGAGGGAAGTGAGCTATCGGATCGTAGCGATGAAAAGCAGCGATCGCCGGGATGGCCGTCCCTTAGAAGAACTGGGCTTCTTCAATCCCAGAACCGATGAAGTCAGACTGGACGTTCCAGCGATTGTCAAGCGTCTGCAACAAGGAGCACAGCCCACGGAGACAGTGCGTGCCCTTCTGAAAAAAGCCAATGTCTTTGAGCAAGTCAGTGGTTAACCCACAAGCGATATCACAAAGCGACTCCCCCTCAGCCGGTCCACAATACGATGAACTGGTACGTTTTTTAATCCAGCCTTTTTTAGACGAGTCAGACGCCTTGAAAGTGGATTGCGAAATCTCTCCCAGCAGACCCCGGATTTGGGTACGTCTGGCTATTGAGGGCGAGGATAAAGGACGTGTATTCGGTCGGGGCAGACGCAATATAGAGGCGATACGCATGGTGTTGGAAGCGACGGCTCAAGCTGCCGGCCAGTCCATTCACCTGGATATTTACGGGGCAGGGGCTGCCAGAACGGATACGCCGCCGCCCACTCGCGAAGCGAATCCGAGAATCCCCAGACCTCAATCTCGCCAGTCTGGTTTACCCAGACCGTCTTCTCAACCACGCTCTCCCGAATGAGTCAATTGAGCGAAGAAAAAACCCGCTCATAAAATTGAGCGGGAAAGTCTTATAGCTAATAAATTAAGTCCCTAACGGAAGAAAAAACGTAAGGAGGTGGATATAGAGATTGGCAGAAGTCCGTTTGGCAGAAAATGAGTCGATTGAGTCGGCTTTAAGGCGCTTTAAAAAGAAAATTCAAAAGGCTGGGATTTTGTTTGAGGTTAAACGTCACGAACGTTATGAAAAACCCAGCCTGCGTCGTAAGCGCAAAGCGGAAGCTACCCGCAAGTACCGTCAATAAGATCGTCGCTCGGAAACCGGGCACCCCAACACTTCACAAATCGGTGGGGTTGCCGGCTAAAAAGACGCCTGAAGGGCAAGAAGACTCGCCATCATTCAGGCGTCTTTTTGCAAATTTACGAGCTAGAATTATTTTTTTAGCCGGCAACATAGGGAAATCAGGGAATTTGAGATTGTCTGATTTGTTTAGGAAAAATTGACAGTACGCAACGTAGCACTCAAGCATCTGAGGAGGGAATATTTGGCACAATCAAGAGGAAGAATTCAGGCATGATAGAAGCATTTAAAATAGAACTACCAAATGTTAGCAGCGCCCTTGCGCTAGCCGGCTATCAAGAAGAAAATTTAAAAACACTGGCACGGCAAACCGGCGCACAACTCGTGTTGCGTGGGCAAGATTTGTTGATTTCCGGAACAGAAAATCAAATCGATTTGTGTCGCCGGCTAGTGCGTTCCTTAGAAGATTTTTGGAAACACGGTAAAACCATTTCTCAAGTCGATATTCTCACAGCCCGTCATGCTTTAGACACGCATCAAACTGACGAGTTGCAAGATTTGCGGCACGATGTTTTGGCGAAAACTCGTCGCGGAGAAGAAATTCGAGCCAAAACCTTTCGTCAGCGGCAATATATTCAAGCGGTACGCAATCACGATCTGACCTTTTGCATCGGCCCTGCCGGCACCGGCAAAACCTATCTCGCCGCAGTTCTTGCCGTCCAAGCACTGCTGGCAAATCAGTATGAACGGCTGATTTTAACTCGCCCCGCCGTCGAAGCCGGTGAAAAGTTGGGCTTTTTACCGGGAGATTTGCTGCAAAAAGTTGATCCCTATCTGCGCCCTCTCTACGATGCCCTCTACGAATTTATCGAACCTGAAAAAATTACCAATTTGATGGAGCGGGGGGTGATAGAAATCGCTCCCTTAGCTTATATGCGAGGCCGTACCCTCAACCACGCCTTTGTAATTTTGGATGAAGCCCAAAATACAACACCGTCTCAGATGAAAATGGTATTAACTCGCTTGGGATTCCGTTCTCGCATGGTTGTCACCGGCGACATCACCCAAACCGATTTGCCGGCGAACCAAGCCTCAGGATTGGCAGCCTCTCAAAAAATCCTACAACACGTTGAGGGCATTGCTTTCTGCAACCTTACCCAAGCCGATGTTGTGCGCCATGCCCTGGTGCAGCGCATTGTCGCCGCTTATGAAAAGTATGAAAATTAGCCAGTTAATCGAATGAATAGCACCCTGAAAGATTTTCTAGAATCTTGCCACACCCTCGGCCTATTACGCCTGATTGTTACTAGCAGTGCAGCAGTTTTAGAAGCCCGTGGAACCGTTGAGAAATTGTTCTACGCCGAGTTGCCCAAAGGCCGGTATGCGAATATGCATACAGAAGGCTTTGAGTTTCACCTGAATATGGACAAAATCACACAGGTGAAATTTGAAACCGGCGAAGCGAAACGAGGTAATTTTACTACTTATGCAATTCGCTTTCTCGATGAAAAACAAGAGCCGGCTTTAAGCTTGTTTCTCCAGTGGGGCAAGCCTGGAGAATACGCACCAGGACAGGTGGAAGCATGGCATCAAATGCGAGAGCAATACGGCGAGATTTGGGAACCTGCGCCTTTGGAGGTTTGAGCGAGGAGTGCTGAGTGCTGAGTGCTGAGTGGGAGAGGGGGAGAGTGGGAGAAATCCCCAATGCCCGTACCTTTAGATTGGCGAAACCATGCCCCATCCCTCGCCTGTGGTGAATTACCACAGACTCGCCCAATGCCCCATGCCCCATGCCCAGGAGTTTTGAGGGAAGTCTTTAAGCCCTAAGTTATGAGAATTATTTGGAATTTGTGCTTAATTTTGCTTTTGTCGCTCTGGGGGGCTGCCGGCGCGACGGCTGGGCCGCTGGCTGAGCGGATGGCGCAATTTCCTGATTGGCAGAATAAGCCGCCGGTGAAGGCTGCTCAAGGAGATTTAATCTATCCAGATTGGATGGCAGGAACTTGGCGCGTTACCAGTACGCTGGTAGATACCGTGGCACCTTTGGCACCGGCTCTTGTCACGCCTGGATTTGAGGGGAATCGTCAGTATCTCAATCAGCCGGTGACCTTTCCTGTGCGGTTTGTAGGGGAAATCTCCCTAAAGCGCCGCACCCTTAATGCAAATCTTTTCACACCATTATTTAATACTTTAGTCAATAAAAATTTAACGCTTCAACCCGCTACAACAAAAGGGCAAGCTGTCAAAACCGGCCCTGTGGTTGCAGATAGAGCCTTCAATGGGTTAAGTATCGCACGAGCCTATTTGGGTGAGAGCGCTGTCTCTAGTGTCAAAGTCGATCCTGATTCTCCCAGCCGGCAGATTACTCAACTGCGAGGCGGAAGTCAGCTCGTTTCAGTCGTTACAGGTCGAGCAAGTGAGACACCGGCAGCTGATCAATTTATAGCCACTGAAGTCAGCCAGCAAGTGTTTCGAGGCGGGACAACGCTTTACTTCAACGAAGTGGAGACAACTACATCCTATCAGCAACAGTCCTTAGAGATGCCGCTGATTCAAGCACAACAGGTCAGCGCCATCTATTTATCACCCCAAGATCCAGACTACTTTGCAGCCAACGGACGCCCTGTAGCGCTTTATCGCTATAATTTGGAACTATTGCCGGCAGCAGATTAAATTGGTATTAGCAGGTGATGCAGTACGAAATAGAATTTGGTGATCGCTATTTTGCGATGAGTGTCAGTTAGTTATCAAGAATACTTTGAAAGGAAGTTGGGGCAATATCAGCAGAAGAATCAGAGCAGACCAGTAAAAGTAACTTTGTCTGCCTGCACTTGCCGACTGATATGAGTTTTGCTTACCCACAATGTTCATCAACGAGGTCATTCAATGAAGCATGAAAGGATATTCAAAGATGAGCGACGAGAAACAATCTAAGTTCACTGATGACCAGGTTGCCGCTGCCGAAGAGCAAATCGTTGAGCAGTCGAAAAGAATTGAATTCTACATAACAGAATTTTCTGTTGAGCTTCTGGCTTCAAAGATGCAAAATGGGGATTTCGAGGTTCCAGATTATCAACGCGAAGACACTTGGGAGGATTGGCGTAAGTCCCGGTTCATTGAGTCACTTTTAATGGGGCTTCCGATCCCTTTCCTCTTCTTCTGGGAAAGCCCAGCAACAGGTAAGCTCGAAATTGTTGACGGATCACAACGCTTAAGGACGATTGAGGCGTTCCTTTTGGGCGACTTTGCTCTAGGTACGTTAGAAGAGATGACACTGCTATCCGGATTTAGATTTATAGATCTCCCTGAATCTCGGCAACGAAAAATCAAGAACCGTTCTATTAGAGGGATCGTACTCAATGAGCACGCCGATGAGGCAGCACGATTTGATCTTTTTGAGCGAATTAACACAGGAAGCAAAATAGCGAACAAAGCTGAGGTGCGTCGAGGTGCCCTGGGAGGGCTTTTCCAAAAGCTTGTTGTCTCGCTTGCCAAAGAATCACTTTTTGAGGAGCTTGCACCTGTTTCAGATAAGCAACTTAAGGAGCGAGAGAGGGAAGAACTCGTTACACGCTTTTTCGCTTATAGCGACGGTCTTGAAGGCTATAAGGACAGACCATCTGAGTTCCTATTCCAGTATACGAAGAAGATGAACGCCCATTTTAAACAGCACCCGGAGGAAGTTAAGGTCTATGAGCAACGGTTCAAAGACACCATGAAATTTGTATCACGCAACTTCCCGTGGGGCTTCCGCAAAACAGCTAGAGGTAAAGCATCGCCACGATCACGTTTCGAGGCTATCGCTATTGGAAGCTATCTCGCCCTGCAAGAAAGACCTGAAATAGCTAACCTACCAATCCAAGTCGAAGAATGGTTGACCAATGAAGAGTTTAGGGATGTGACTGGGGCAGACGGTGCGAACGCAATAGGCAGACTAAGAAACCGTATCCATTTTGTTCGCGATCATCTACTCGGAGTTGAGGATGGACGATTTTAGTCAAGCTTTTGAAGAGCGACTACAGGAGATTGAGGCTTACCTTGAGTTACTTGAGTCCTTAGAAGAGCAAGTGCAACAAGGACCCCCACGAATCGGGCAAGAGGGACCTACGATCACTGTACAACAGCAGAGAATCCTCTATTCGAGTGTTTACCTACAGCTCTACAATCTTGTAGAGTCAACTGTTACTCGGTGCATAGAGGCCATAACTAAGGCGGTTGGTAATCAAAGCTGGCGACCTAATGACTTGTCCATTGAGTTACGCCGCGAGTGGGTGCGTGCTGTGCAACGCACCCATACTGATATCAACTATGAAAATCGCCTGGAATCTGCATTGAACCTTTGCGATCACTTAATGCAGGCGCTTCCGATATCAACCTTTGAAGTTGAAAAGGGTGGCGGTGGTAATTGGGACGATGAGGAGATTTACAAACTTAGTAAACGTCTAGGCTTACCCTTAAACATAAGTTGTGAAGCTAATCGTGCTGTCAAACAGCCCTTTCGGGATGGCAAAGGCGCACTTTCCCTGATCAAAAGTCTTCGGAACAAACTCGCACACGGTAATCTATCATTTGCTGAATGTGGTGAGAATATCACTGCTCACGATCTCCGTAAACTAACAGACCAAGTTGCTCTGTATATGAGAGAAGTTGTAACTTGCTTCAAATCATCTATGGATGCTCATGAGTTCCTACTGCCAGAGCGGCGGCCTTAAAAAGCAAAGCCATGAATCTAGATGCAACTGTCCTCAGCACTCACATAGCTAATGAGCCTCATCCTGATAGGGGGAGTGCAGCGATTAGCTGCGTTGATCTATTTTGCGGTTTGGGCGGTCTTACGCACGGACTTATTAGAGGAGGTATTGAGGTTGTTGCAGGCATTGACATCGATCCGCAATGTCGCTTCCCATACGAGAGCAACAACGACGCGGTTTTCATCAACCAGGATGTAAATGATCTTTCTGGTGCGGAGCTTTCAGAGATTTTTGGGGATAGGAAATTACGGTTGCTGGCGGGCTGTGCCCCCTGCCAACCATTCTCGACTTACAGTCGCAAAGGACGTAAGGAGCGCCAAGACACCAAATGGGAACTTGTATCCGACTTCGGTCGGCTGGTACGGGAGACTCAACCCGATTTCGTCACAATGGAGAATGTACCGCAGCTCCTAGAGCATGAAGTTTTCAAGGAGTTTTTGAAGGAACTAGAAGGCTATGCGACCTGGTGGAGTGTTGTCGATTGTGTTCAATATGGCGTTCCACAGACTCGGAAACGGCTTGTGCTGCTAGCGTCCCGATTGGGAGCAGTGGAGTTACTCCCTCCCATCTCTTCTACAGAGTTCTGCACAACTGTGCGTGAAGCGATTTCCCATCTACCCGCTTTAGCAGCCGGATGCTGCGATCCAAATGATGCACTTCATGCCGCGCCCTCACTAAGTGAGCTGAACCTTCGCAGAATTAGAGCATCAAAACCCGGAGGTACATGGCATGATTGGGATGCTTCGCTGATAGCACAATGTCATCGCAAGATATCTGGACAGACTTATCCTAGTGTGTATGGTCGTATGGAGTGGGATTCCCCGGCCCCAACGATAACAACCCAATGCTTCGGCTACGGAAATGGTCGGTTCGGACATCCGGAACAGGATCGTGCAATCTCTCTTAGAGAGGCCGCTATCCTTCAGACCTTTCCTGAAAACTACCGCTTCCTAGCTCCTGGCGAGCCTGTCCGTTTCAGCAAACTGGGTCGCTTAATCGGAAACGCTGTTCCTGTCCAAATTGGCGAGGTAGTGGCGCAAAGCCTGCTCGCTCATGTGCAGAAGTATGATAGGTGGCTGACCTTAACCTAACTGTGCGTTAAGCGTACTTGGTTCAGCTTCTTTACCAAGCGCACGGTTCCGACGTTGCCGGCACATTACGCTCTCATCTGTAGCTTTTATAAAAAATACCCGCATTTGCAAAAACCTCTTTATTTAAAAAAAGAGAAATATAAAAAAAGGTGACTGCATTGGTATCCGATAGCCTAAAATTATCAAACATTTGAGTTTGACCGTGAAGGCTGAGAATTGGATTCTATTTGCGATTCACTTAGCTTCACCGGCAGCCAAATTGTAAACGTCGATCCATGACCCAATTCACTGCTAACTGTAATATCTCCCCCCATCATTTGGCAAAACTTTTGGGTAATCGTCAGTCCCAGTCCTGTGCCGCCATAATTGCGAGTTGTCGAGTTATCCGCTTGGGTAAAAGGCTGGAACACCTGAGCACTTTGCTGCGGAGTCATCCCAATGCCGGTATCGGTGACAGAGAAAATGATCCAAGGCGAGGGAGAATTTGAACCGGCCAAGTTATGAGAAAGTGAGGGAGCAAAAGATTGCAGATTCTCTCCTACCCTTCCATTATCGCGTTCAACGGCTTTGTAATTCAGTTCCGCTGCCGTATCTACTGTTAGCGTAATTTTCCCCTGCTTAGTAAACTTAGCCGCATTACTCAGAATATTGAGCAGCGCTTGCCGAACCTTACTCAAATCAAGCTGCATTGAGCCAATATCATCAGGACAATGAACCGTAAGTGTATTGGCATTTTTGTCTGCTAGCGGCTGAATGGTAGTAACAACTTCCCAGATCAGCGTCGATATTTCAAAAGTTTCTACATGAAGCGTCATGCGTCCCGCTTCAATCTTAGATAAATCCAGAATATCGCTAATCAAAGAAAGCAGTTGTTTGCCGGCAGAATTAATTTTCAATAGGTCTTCAACAAATGCGTCCTCACCGGCATCTTCGGCTTCCTCTTGGAGCATCTCACTGTAACCAATAATTGCATTCAGCGGCGTCCGCAACTCATGACTCATATTCGCCAAAAACGCACTTTTCGCACGGTTGGCTTCTTCAGCAGCTTCTTTCGCCAAACGGAATTCTTCGGCCCGTTGGCGTTCTGTAATGTCCTGAACCGTGCCGGTGAGACGAACTGCCTCTCCTACCTGGTTTAGAATAATTTCCACTTGCTCGTGAACCGTACGTTGAGTGCCATCTGAGCGCACAATTCGGTAGTCAATACTGTAAGGTGTTCGCTCGTTCAATGCCTGACTGAAAGACTCACTGACCAACGATTGGTCATCAGGATGAACTAATTGCAAAAAAGTCTCGTGTGCAGGGCGAATCGTACCGGGAGAAAATCCGACCAGGCGATAAACTTCATCTGACCAAGATAAATGCTGTTTCATCAAGTCTAAGTCCCAGTTTCCCACTTGAGCGATCCGCTGAGCATTCGCCAAACTCGCTTGATTTTCCCGCAGCGATACCTCCGCACGCTGGCGGCCGGCAATGGCAGCAGCCAAAACCAGAGAAGTCAGAGCAAGTACCGCTGTAAAGGCTTGTAAAGTCAGAATCGCCTCGCCGTTATTGCTCGTATGCTTGAGGAAAGGGCCACTTTCCCTGGCGACACCCCACAGGGCAAAACCAGAAAAAATCAAGTTAGCGAGAACCGTTCCCCCCTGGCCAAATCGCAAAGCCCCCCACACCATAAATGGAAACGGCAGGTACTCAAGGGGATAGCTGGCAATATACACCCGCGTTCTCGAACAGAAAACAATCCAGCCGATGCTCAACAGAAGACAGAGCCAGCTACTCACTTCAATGAGGTAGCCAAAACGTTTAGGGTCGGGCCACTCACGCCATTTGAGTAACAGGGGCGTCAAAATTGCGACACCCATCACGCCTCCTACCCATACACTCCACCACAGTGACTCAAATTCGGCCCAGGGTTGGATGCCGGCTAAGCACAAGGTTAATGTATCGAGGCTAGCATTGATGAGCATCGATACCATTGCGCCCGAAAAGAGGGAAACCACATCTCGCGGGCGTTCAAATGAAGGGCGAAACCCCATGCGGTTGAGCAGCTTTAACCCGGCTACCGCTTGCAAGGCACTGCTGGCGCTGATGCCTAAAGCCACAACCCATGAGGCACGGCATGAGAATGCAAAGAAAAAAGCACCCAACCCAACCCCAGGCCACAACCGTTCTCCGTGGACGAGAAGGGCTGCTAGGGCAATACCGGCAGGCAATCCCACGGGCGACGCCAACACATTCATTCCCGGAATTTTAGTTGCGAGAACTGCCGCGCCAAAGTAAACCGCAGTGAGAACACCCACCGAAATCAAATACCGCCACTGCCGGGTCTGGAGCCAGGTCATATCTATTTACAGTTCCCTATAATTTGAGCGAGGAACCTTTTTTTTCCGCGCCAAAATGCACCCGTTATTTCCCAATCTTATTAATACCTCTATAAAAATTGCTCTGGATAGGGTCGCTAAATTTGGATTAATTTTTAGGTGAAGGCTGCTAAATAGAGAGTCCAGCAATTTTAAACATTACGTCTGAAGAGGGGGCCACAGGCGAGGATCGGGTGCTGCACCACGCCCCTGAGATGGGGCAAGGCTGCGCCAACCGAAAGGTCGTGTGTTTATGAATGACCGTGCTTTTAGCCCCTGGATTTGCCTGTGCCGGCCACCTGAATATGCACCCTCACTGGAAAACTCTCCCCTGTAGGGATAGAGCATCCAAAATATTATCGCCGATATGCTTGACGATTGCTTCAGCGTTAATACTTCTCTTAACTCCTGTGTTGAGAATGAAAAACAAGCGACCGAAGGACTAGAAGACTATCCTGGGTTCATTGTGCCATCGGGCATCGTTGCGCCATTCATCGCGGCACCGGCTAGATTTGTGTGGTCGAGGATGGCATCTGTTAAATTGGCATTCCACAGGATCGCTTTGACTAATTTTGTGCCGCTTAAGTGTGTGCGAGTTAAGTCTGCACTTGTTAAATTTGCCTCGCTTAAGTCTGCACCTGTTAAATTCGCTCCCGTTAAGTTGGCTTTTTGCAAGATCGCTGAGGTGAGTTTGGTGAAGGTGAGATGGGTGCCGGTCAGATTTGCTTCCGTTAAATCTGCACCGGCAAGGTTGGCTTTATTTAAATCTGAGCCGGTGAAGTTGACAAATTTCAAATTTGCACCGGCAAGGTTGGCACTGAACAGCCGTGAGCCAATAATTTGCATTTGTGCCAGCGATAACCCACCCAAGTCAGCGCCGGTTAAATCTGCGCCGATTAGGTTTGTCTCACAGAATTTTGCCTGAGTGAATTTGGCCCCGATCAGACAGGCACTCGCTAAATTTGTGCCCACCAACTCTGCGCCAAAAAGGTTCGCGCCGGCTAAATTTGTCCCCACTAAGAAAGCGTGATTAAGTTTTGCCCCAGCAAGATTTATGCCGGTTAAATTCGTGACTCTCAGATCGGCTCCGCTCAGGTCTACCCCGCAGAAATTCCTTTCCCCGCCGACATATCGTTTTAGAAGTTCTTCACTTTTCATGAATTGTCTGTATTTTACACAAAATAAGCTTTGCAGGAGCTTGCTATGAAGATTAATAACATTTAACTTGCTATTCCAGGCTCAATGCCGGCGGCTACAACGGTTCCCCCTTTACGTCGCAAGGCGCTACGGTGCAGCACTCGCAAAACTTCTTCCACCGTTGTAATGCCGGTTGTCACTTTGTCTATAGCAGCCAACCGAAAGGATGCAAACCCACTTTGATTGAGGTAACGGTGCAGTTGGGTCATTGTCCCTTCATAGATTAGCTGTTGCACCATCTCATCAATATCCAAAATTTCTACAATCGCTTCACGCCCCAAATAGCCCGAACTAAAACAATTGGCGCACCCCCGCCCCTTGCGCCAGCTATCTGGCTTTGCCTGATCTCGTTCTAAGCCCAGCACTTGCAAATCTTCATCGCTGGGGATATAAGATTCACTACAGTGGGGACAAACGCGACGCACCAAGCGCTGGGCAACGATTCCTAACAGGGCATCACTAATCAAACCGGGATCAGGGCCAATATCTTTTAAACGGGGAATGGCACCAACCGCATCGTTGGTGTGCAAGGTGGTAAAGACTAAGTGGCCGGTAAGGGCTGCCCGGATGGCTGTTTCGGCGGTTTCTTGGTCACGAATTTCCCCAACCATGATAATGTCTGGATCTTGACGCAAAATTGCCCGCAGGCCGGCGGCAAAGGTCATGCCGGCTCGTTCGTTGACTTGGGTTTGCGTGATCCGGGGCAAAACGTATTCTACCGGATCTTCGACTGTGACGACGTTCACATATTCTTTAGCAACTGATTGCAAACTGGTGTAAAGTGTGCTTGTTTTTCCAGAGCCGGTCGGGCCGGTGAGGATGATCATGCCTTGGGGCTGGCTTAACCAATTTTTGAAAGTCGCCAGGTTTTTTTGAGAAAAGCCTAAGTCTTCCATATTGGAAAATGGGTTCTGTTGGGGTAATAACCGAATCACGGCTTTTTCCCCGCCCACACAAGGCAGGGTACTGACGCGCATATCTAAACCCACTTCATCTTGACCGGCAGCATAATTTTCTCCGATCCGCCCATCTTGAGGCCGCCGGCTTTCCGCAATATCCATATTGGACATAACTTTAATCGCGACAACCATTTGCCGGCTAATTTCGCGCGGCAAAGTTGTAATATCCCGCAGCACACCATCAATGCGATAGCGTACCTTTAAGCCTTCTTGCATCGGTTCTAGATGAATATCGCTAGCCCGATTGCGTAATGCCCCAGAAATTAACGTTCTAATCCGCCCGATTTGGTTAACTGCTTTGGAGAGATAGATTTCGGTGGTTTCGCTGAGATCTTCTCTCTCTTCTTCGCCGGTGAGGGGATTCACCAAAGGGGCGGAACTAATGCGGTTGGGATCAAGCTTTTGTGTGTGATACCAAGAGCGATAGCTTTTGTCGTCAATTGGTATGATTTTGATGTTGCTGAAGGTGCGTTCGCTGAGATAGTCCATCTCTTCATTTAAGACTTCTACAGGACTGCCCAAATAGTAACAGTTGCGCCACAGCAGCAAGGGAATCACCGGCGGCAACTGTTTTCTGTCAGGAAATTCTCGAAAAAAGCGATAACTAACTTCTCGATCAAGCAGTCTCAGGTTAAGCAAACCGTTTTGATCGACCAGCAACCGAAGTGCTTGTTCGCAAGTGATCACCTGATTTCTAAGCTGTTGCCAAGCAGATTGGATAGCTGGAGAAGTTTGCATAGGGGTTGCCGGCATCGGGGGCGGTAGTGCTGATTGTCAGGATAACAGAAAGCTTACGGGCTGTTGATTTAACGGCAGATTGGAAGGTCAATTTGCTGCCGGCAACCCCTATGGGAGGGTATTATTTTTAAATATCGGCATTTTTGCTCACTTCTTTAGTCAAACTCTGCCTTAAGCAAGCTATACTCCCTTTTAAGTTAGGCTATCGCAGCCATGCCCAATGCCCCATCCCTCGCCTGTGGTGAATTACCACAGACTCGCCCAATGCCCCTACCTTTAGTAGTAGCGGATTTCTACTAATTTTCATTAAGTGCGTGAGATTGAAAACCTGTAGTTCCAAATATAGAAACACTACTGGTTAAAAATATCATGCGAGTTTTTTGCAAAAACTTTAAGAATCAGATCCTTACACTGTAGATGATTTGAGGCGATTTCGGGTGTTGCGCTTAAAATACGGATACCCGATCAGGTTATGTGCCTTTATCGGCTACAATAAAAACTGTAAAAAATGTAAGCAGTTGAGAGTTAAAAGCAAGCATGGTCTGCTCCGAAGAAGTTCAAATTCAAACTTCCTCTCTTGACCTGGATGAACTCAACCAGAGATTTGAAACAGCCCACCCAAGAGAGATTCTCGCCTGGTGTATCAGAAATATTCCGACAGGACTGGTGCAGACCAGTGCTTTTGGAGTCAGTGGTATGGTGACGATGGATATTCTATACCGCGAACTCAAACCAGAGCCGCCCGTGCCGGTGCTGTTTCTCGATACGCTGCATCATTTCCGCGAAACCTTAGAACTTGTTGAAAACTCCAAGAACCTCTACAACTTGGATCTGAGAGTCTATAAAATTGAGGGCGTAGATTCTCGCGAAGCCTTTGCCGAAGAGTACGGTGAGGCGCTGTGGGACAAAGACGTTCAGAAATTTCACTACATCACTAAAGTTGAACCGCTGCAAAGAGGTTTGGCAGAACTCAACACCGTCGCTTGGCTGACCGGCAGGCGGCGAGATCAAGCAAGCACTCGCACCGTGATGCCGGTGTTTGAGCGCGATATTAAGCATCGGATTAAGGTGAATCCTTTAGCCAACTGGACACGCAACCAGACTTGGGCTTATGTGATGGACAATAACGTTCCTTACAATGTCTTGCATGACCGAGGTTATGGCAGCATTGGCGATGAACCGCTGACAACGCCAATCGCAAAGGGCGAAGATGAACGTGCCGGTCGGTGGCGTGGCTCAGCGAAAACTGAGTGTGGAATTCACATTTAGGCCGGCAGTCATAATAAGAAAAACCCCGCCCTTGCTGTTAAGTTGGGCGGGTTTTTTTCTTTTATTCTATTGCTAACCCCGTTGAACCAAGTGCCGGCAAGCTAGAATAACTATTTATAGAATCAAGCGATAGCAGTCCTGTGCCTGAAAACCTTGGAGTGCCGGCATCTTGTCCGCTACAACTCTGATAACCTAAATTAACCAAATGAGTGTTAGCAAAAGCTCTTTCTACATTTCCCCAGAACTTTATTTAGAAGGAGAACGAGAAAGTCCTATTAAACATGAGTACCGGCAAGGTCACGTCTTTGCAATGACAGGGGCTAAAAAACCACATATTATTATTGCCGGCAATTTAGTTACCCTATTAAACAATCATCTACGCGACACGCCCTGTATTGTTCTTACCTCTGATATAAAAGTTAGACTTGAAGCGGCAAATTGCTATTACTATCCTGATGTAGCAGTCAGTTGCGATGAGCAAGATACTACTTCTACTGAAGACTTTATTCTTTTTCCGTCTTTAGTGGTTGAAGTGCTATCTCCCTCAACAGCAAGTTTTGACAGAGGTGAGAAATTTGCTGATTACCAAACTTTACCCAGTTTGCGAGAATATGTACTGATCAACCAATCTGAGATGAGGGTGGAGTGTTTTCGCCTGAATGAGTTGGGAAGTTGGGTGTGTCAAACTTATGAAAAAGGGGATGAAGTTTACTTAGCAAGTGTAAATTTTAGTTGCACAATTAGCGAAATCTATCAAAAAGTTCCTGGCCTCCTGTAAGTGAGACAATGATTAAAATTCTGCATTTATCAGATATTCACATGGGGAGTGGTTTCTCCCACGGACGGATCAACCCAGAAACGGGATTAAATACACGATTAGAAGATTTTGTCAAAACATTGTCCCGATGTATTGATCGAGCGCTGACAGAGCCTGTGGATTTGGTGTTGTTTGGCGGGGATGCCTTTCCTGATGCCACTCCTCCTCCTTTTGTGCAGGAAGCGTTTGCCAGCCAATTTCGCCGGCTTGTTGATGCCCAAATCCCCACGGTATTATTAGTTGGCAATCACGATCAGCATTCCCAAGGACAAGGCGGCGCGAGTCTGTGCATTTACCGCACATTAGGAGTGCCTGGGTTTATTGTGGGCGATCGCTTGGAAACTCACCGGATCGAGACAAAAAGTGGGCCGGTGCAAGTGATGACGCTGCCTTGGCTGACACGCTCAACATTAATGACACGCGCGGAAACAGAAGGATTGGCACTCTCAGATGTTAACCATTTATTGATTGATAAACTGCGCGTGGTTCTGGAAGGGGATATCCGGCAGCTCGATCCAGAGGTGCCAACGGTTCTGCTGGCGCACTTGATGGCAGATAAGGCGGAATATGGCGCAGAACGGTTTCTGGCTGTGGGCAAGGGTTTCACGATTCCGATGTCGATGCTGATTCGTCCTTGCTTTGATTATGTGGCTTTGGGACATATCCATTTACACCAAAACCTTAATCCGTCTAATGAACCGCCTGTTGTTTATCCCGGCAGCATTGAACGGGTGGATTTTAGTGAGGAAAAGGAAGATAAAGGCTATGTGATGGTGGAGATTGAGCGCGGCAAGACAAAGTGGGAGTTTTGTGCGCTGCCGGTGCGGAAGTTCCAAACGATTCGGGTTGATGTGTCTGAGTCAGCCGATCCCCAGGCAACGTTGCTCAGTGCGATCGCGAAAAAAGACATTAAAGATGCGGTGGTTAGGTTAATTTATCAGGTTCGGTCTGAGCAGCTTGATCGCATTGATAATACGATGTTGCATGGCGCACTCGTCGAGGCGCATAACTATACGATTCAACCGGAGCTAGTAAGTCAGTTAGCTCGGCCTCGTTTACCGGAGTTGGGTTCAAGTGCGAGTATCGATCCGCTGGAAGCGCTGAATGCTTATTTGGGCAGTCGGGATGATTTGAGGGATATTAAGGTTGAGTTGTTAGAAGCGGCGCAAAATTTGTTGGCGGGGGAGGAGATATGGTTGGAAACGGCTGAGGTTGAGGAAAAAAGTCAAGCCATAGAAGTGGGAGAATTGGAAGTTTCAGTGAGTAATGAGAAGCTGCCGATTGATGATGGTGATCGTCAATTGCGTTTGCTTTAAGGTAGAAAAAGGTTAGTAATTTTAGACTTCTTGTGGGTGTTGAGGTTTTTGTTTATTAACCGCAGATGATAGCGCAGCGTGCCGCAGGCATACGCAGATGATAGCGCAGCGTGGCGTTAGGCATACGCAGATGATCATGTCGCTTGCCGGCACGTCTGTGTGTTTACAAGTGATCTGTTTCAGGTGATCAAGTAATAACCGGCTAATTAGCAATAACCGACGCTGAAAGTAAGGTTGCGACCAATTTAACGCCGTATTCTGCTTCAAAAACGTCTTTCTTATAATCCAAACTCCAGCGCTCTAAAATACACTCATCGTCTGGGTTTGCCGGCTGCAACCACAAATGAAGTTCCTGAAATTCATGACTGTATTCGCAATTGACGCGTTCGACTGCACCAATTTGCCGACGATCTAGTGCGACAGCTAAGCGGAGTAATGCGCTGAGTTGGCTTACCATCTGCCGATATCTTTTAGTCGGCAAATTGCGGTAATTATCATGCTTTTTCTTAGGAGCGCTTTTGCGATGGTAACGTGCTAAATTCGCAATCACTTCTATCTCGGTTTCTGTATAGCCGAGAAGTTCACTATTGCGAATTAGGTAATAAGAGTGTTTATGGTGAGAGGAATGGCTGACATGAAGACCGCAGTTGTGTAAGATGCCGGCAGCCCAAAGCAGTTCGCGTTCTTCTATACCCCAGTTGTGAAGAATGCCTTGGGTTTGGTCAAATAAACTGAGGGCAAATGTTGCGACTCGTTCACTGGCTTCTAAGTTGACTTGGTATTTTTGGGCGATTTTAAAGGTATTACGTTCGCGGACTGAGCTTTGATAGCGCAGCCGATCTTCTATCAAGCCGTGGGTGAGCATCCAATCTACGATGACGCCTTCACGCAGGGAACGCTCGCAAATGGTTAGGGATTCCATGCCTAACAGGGTCATGGCTTCTTGTAAAATTAGGGCACCGGCAAGGATGATTTCTGACCGGCGATCAGACATCCCTGGAATCGCTAATCGTTCTGTGTAGGAAAGCTTCCGCAGGCGAGTGACTAACTCTCTGAGGTCTTTCAGGCTCAATTGGTAGCCGCTGAGGGGGTTGGGCACCATCCCCAGTTTTTCACGGGCGTTAATTGTAGCCAACGTTTCAATCGTGCCGGCTGTCCCCACTAAACGAGGGTACTCACCGGGCAGCAATTGGGCGCGTAACTCGTCTACCGATCGCTCCAGCGTCCCCCGCACATAGGCTTGCAGGCACTGAAACTCTGGGTTGCTGATGGGATCTGTGGTGATAAATTCTGCCGTGAGTCGCACCGCGCCTACTTTGGTGCTGCTGAGAGAGCGAGGTTCGTGGCCATCGCCTAAAATTAATTCGGTTGAACCGCCGCCAATGTCAATAATGATGTGGGGTTGGTTGTTAAATTCCATCCCCGACAACACACCGAGATAAATTCTCCGGGCTTCTTCTTGCCCAGAGATTAAACTAACGGCTAAGTCTAATTGTTCTTCGATTTGTGCTAAAAAGTCTCTGCCGTTGGGCGCTTCACGCACAGCGCTGGTGGCAACGGCGATGGTGGTTTCGGCATTCAAGCTTTTGGCGATTTCTTGAAAACGCCGTAGGGCTGCGATCGCACGTTTCATCACCGGCTGTTTGAGATCGCCGGTTTCCAGGCAGCGATCGCCCAAACGCACTGTTTCTTTCTCTCGGGCGATAATGGTAAATGCAGGCAGCGCCGGTTGAATCCGCACTACTACCATGTGGAGCGAATTGGTTCCTAAATCAATGGCAGCGATAATGCGGTCTTGCTCCATTGAAGAAGCAGAATTTTTCACGAACGGAACTGTATTGACCATCCCAATGTATCTAGGGTTACAACCCCAGCCCAGACCTCCAGAATAAAGATATCTTATACAGGTCATAGGTGATAGGCAAGAACCGGCAAAACTGCAATAGGCTAAAATCTTCCTTAATTAGTTGTGGCAAAATAGCCTGCAAGCTGTGTCTCTCAATCGCGCCACATTGCCTAAATATATAGTTAAGCCGCTCATTTATCAGTTAATGCAATGCTGACGACACAAAAACGCCAACCTGAAGCCATCTGGCAAAGCATCTTTCGATTGTTGAGGTGGGACAAGCCGGCAGGACGGCTAATTTTGATGATTCCCGCCCTCTGGGCTGTGTTTTTGGCGGCACAGGGAAAACCCCCGATCCTGCTGGTGGGCGTGATTATGTTAGGAAGTTTAGTCACCAGTGCTGCCGGCTGCGTTGTTAACGATCTGTGGGATCGAGATATTGACCCAAAAGTTGAGCGGACGCGACAGCGCCCCCTGGCTTCGAGAGTGCTCTCGGTGAGAGTGGGGCTTGTGGTTGCGGTGGTGGCTTTTATTTGCGCCGGCATTCTTGCCCTTTATCTCAATACCTTCACCTTCTGGCTGTGCGTAGCTGCCTTGCCAGTGATTATTATCTACCCCCTGACAAAGCGCAAATTTGCGGTGCCACAACTGGTGCTATCGATTGCTTGGGGTTTTGCTGTCCTCATCAGTTGGAGTGCCGTTGCCGGTCGCTTAGAATCGGCCACTTGGGCGCTTTGGGCGGCAACGGTTCTCTGGACTTTGGGATTTGACACCGTTTACGCCATGAGTGATCGCGAAGATGATAGACGCCTGGGGATCAACTCCAGCGCCCTATTTTTTGGCGATTATGCTGCTGAAGCGGTGGTTTTATCCTACGCTGGTGCCTCGGCTTTTCTGGCAATTGTCGGCGGGATGATGCACCTGCGGATTGGATTTTGGATCGCTTTATTTGTGGCTATCGGCTGGTGGGGTTGGCAATACAGCAAACTCAGACAAGACAACCTCCCCAAGTTAGTTTACGCTCAGCAGTTCGGCCAAAATGTCAAAATAGGTTTTATTCTACTTGTCGGCATGATTATTGGTTCTGTGTTTTAACCAGAGGTTTTTACATCAAGGACGCAAAGTTCAGATTTTTTTTGCCTGAAACTTTGCGTCCTTTTGCCTTAAAAAAGTTTGATGAAAAAAATAGTTATTGGGGTGATGGGACCCGGTGCCGGTGCAACGGCAAACGATCTGCAAAATGCAGGTGAACTGGGCAAATTAATTGCTGAAAAGGGATGGGTGCTGCTCACCGGCGGCAGGGATGCCGGTGTGATGGATGCGGCTTCTATGGGTGCAAAAAAGGCAAACGGTTTGACGATTGGTATTCTGCCGGCAGAAGATTGCAGCCATCTCTCTGAGGGGATTGATATTGCCATTGTCACCGGCATGGGCAGCGCCCGTAATAATATTAATGTTCTTTCTTCAGATGTGATCATTGCTTGTGGGATGGGTGTCGGCACGGCTTCAGAAATTGCCCTTGCCCTCAAAGCCAACAAAAAAGTTATTTTATTAAATAACCACGCCGAAAGCCAAGTTTTTTTCCAAACTTTATCACAAGAAAACGTTATTGTGGTTACTACGGCTCAAGAAGCCATTGAACTTACTAGCGAAATTCTCTCAAATTTACAATGAAATTAACTAAATTCCAACTTTTTTTGAGTGGCGTTACAGTCAGCCTGCTGACTTTGACAGGTGCGGTGGGAGTTTACGCAAATGTCCAGAAAATAAACGCCGCATCTAGTTCTAGCAGTGAAGAAACAAACATCTTGGCGCAGGATTCCCCGCGTCGGGAGGAACCGTCAAAGGGAGAAGAAGGGCCACCAATTACCACGACTTCCGGGCCGGCAGAAATAGCTTTAGCACGCCATCTCAAAAGTTTAGATGCCAAATTCTATGGGGCTTATTGGTGTCCTTACTGCCACGCCCAAGAGCAACTTTTAGGCAAAGAAGCATTTGCTGAAATCAATTACATTGAATGCGATCCTAGAGGGAAAAACGCTCAGACTGAGGTTTGCATGGCGGCTAACATTAAGGGATTTCCGACTTGGGAAATTAACAATAAATTCTATTCGGGTTTGCAATCGCTGGATAAACTTGCTGAGATATCGGGTTATCAAGGAGATCGGAATTTTCAGCACTCATTCCCGCCGCGAAGAGGGAAATAATCTTGAGGGGAATGGCGCATGGGGTATAGGGAGAATATAAGCAGCCACAACCTCATCTCAGACTGAGAATTTACCACTCAGCACTCAGGACTCAGCACTTACTTGAAAGTAGTTTTCCACAATTTGCACGATGCGTTCGGCGGCATGGCCATCTCCGAAAGGATTAACAGCCGTTGCCATTGCTTGATAAGCAACCGGATCGCCTAGCAATTCCTTGGCAGCACCGGCAATACGATCACAATCGGTGCCAACCAGTTTAGCCGTGCCGGCAGCGATTGCTTCGGGTCTTTCTGTGGTTTCTCGTAACACTAAAACCGGCTTACCCAATGCCGGTGCTTCTTCCTGTAATCCCCCAGAATCCGTCAGCAGCAAATAGCAGCGCTGAATCGCTCCCACAAGCTCTGCATAATCTAAGGGTTCTGTTAAGAAAACTCTGGGATGCCTGCCCAAAAATGCTTGTAGCGGTTCTCTAACTGTGGGATTGCGGTGCAGAGGCAACAGCAAAGCCGTATCCTCAAAGGTATCTAAAATTTGCAGAAATCCTTGGGCAATACCTTCAAGCGGTTCTCCCCAGTTTTCCCGCCGGTGAACGGTTGCCAGCAGTGTGCGGTATTTATTCCACTCTAAACCGGCAATCTCGCAAGCCGGTTGCCGCTTCGCCACGGTTAGCAGCGCATCAATGACGGTGTTGCCGGTTTGATGAATTTCACCCGTCACGCCTGATCGATGCAGGTTTTCAACCGCAAGGGAAGTGGGGGCAAAGTGCAGTTGCGCTAACTGGGAAATTAAGCGCCGGTTCGCTTCTTCTGGATAGGGATTTAATAAATCATCGGTTCGCAAGCCGGCCTCTACATGACCGATAGGGATTTGCTGGTAAAAGGCAGCCAGGGAGGCAGCAAACGCCGTCGTGGTATCTCCTTGCACGATTACGAGTTGGGGCGCATTCTCTTGGAAAAAGGCTTCTAGTCCCTGTAAACTACGGCAGGTGATATCGGTGAGGGTTTGCCGGTGTTGCATGATAGCCAGATCGTGATCGGCTTTCAAATCGAACAGTTGCATCACCTGATCGACCATTTCTCGATGCTGGCCGGTTAAAACCACCCGCGTATCAAAATAGGGGGAACGCTGAAATTGCTGGATCGCCGGTGCTAGTTTAATCGCTTCAGGACGGGTTCCCAGAGTGATACAGACTTGAATAGGAAACTTGGGCATTGCAGTAGATTTGACAAGTTTGAGACAGGGTGATTGCCAGCGCAGCTATATAAATAAAGACCACCTGCGCGATCTTAAGAATTGTAGCCGGCGCTGACGGATGATTAAAATCGCCTGGGATATTTAATCCCACAATTCACCCCTGCATTCAGGAACTTCTGCCTTAGAAAAATTTGGGCTGGATATTTTTCTGTAACTTGATTCGTTTCGTTTATGGCATTTTAAATTTTTATTTTATAAAATTTTTCACAGCAAGCCGGTGGAAAAGATAATTTTAGAAAAGCTTTTAATTTTTATTTCCTCAAATTTAACCAGTATTATGGCAGTTTTCACTTAAATGGAGGTGTTGACGTACCAGGAGACTTTCCGGTTGGAAAGCCCCTATAGAGATAACTACACACCTGAATTAAATAGCAACAGACGCCATTTATCTAACTACACTTGGGCAAAATTATTGACAGTGATCAAGCCGGCTTGCACACCACTTAAAGAGGCTAACAATTCATCACCGGCAAGAATTAAAGTGACATTATTACTCGAAGAAATCGTGAGATTCTCGAACGTTAAACCGGCACTTAAACCCAGCAAATCTTCCCCATCCGTAAAATCGGCAATCGTATCACTGCCGGCACCAGATTTCAGCACAAAACGATCACTGCCCTCCCCGCCGGTTAAGATATCGTTACCCAAATCACCCTTGAGTACATCATCGCCATTACCGCCAGTCAGGAAATCATTTTCCTTACCACCACAGAGGCTATCATTCCCATCGCCACCATTGAGGGTATCACTCCCTTGATTGCCATAAAGCGAATCCTCACCCAATTCCCCATTGAGCAAGTCATTGCCAACATTGCCAATTAACGTGTCATTATCCTTACCGCCGTAAAGACTATCATCGCCTTCACAGCCATCCATAATGTCATCGCCGGTATTGCCAAAGACACTATCATTCCCCTCGCCGCCACACAGGGTATCATTGCCAATATCACCGAGGAGAATATCATCACCCTTCCCCCCTTTAATGATGTCGTTATCCTTGCCGCCAAAAATCGTATCATTGCCCTCGCCACCGGCAATAAAATCAGCGCCAACATTGCCGAATAATAAATCGTTGCCGACACCGCCAAGAATCGTATCGTTCCCGATATCACCTAAGACAACATCATTGCCATTTCCGCCTAACAAAGCATCATGATCTTTGCCGCCAAAAATAGTATCGTTGCCATCTTCGCCATCAATAAAATCATTGCCTTTGTTGCAGAATAGCAAATCATTGCCGGCACCACCAAAAATCGTATCATTGCCGAGATCACCTAAGGCAATATCATCGCCATCGCCGCCTAATATACCATCCGCATCTTGACCGCCAAAAGCGATATCATTGCCAACACCGGCATCAATGAAATCCGTGCCAATATTGCCAAAGAGTAAGTCCTGTCCTTCACCGCCATACACATTATCATTGCCATTCATAGCAATAATAATGTCATCACCGCTTTCCCCATAAAAGGCTTCACCGGCAGCGCCTCCGACAAAAGAATCTACACCGTTGCCGCCAGTGAAATTGCCTTCAACAACATTGGGAATGATGCTGCCGGCAACTAAATTTGGCGTGGGGAAAAGATCACAAAGACAACTGGTATCGATAGGTGTGGGAGTGGGTGCGGGTGCCGGTGCCGGCGTTGGCGTAGGATTAGGAGTTGGTGCCGGCGTTGGCGTAGGATTAGGAGTTGGTGCCGGCGTTGGGTTAGGAGTTGGTGCCGGTGTGGGTTCAGGTGTCGGAGTGGATGTGGGAGCACTCACCGCCAAATTAAAGCGATCACCAGCAGAAGCACCGGCAGTATCTGATGCAGTCACCAAAACATCAAACGTTACTGCCGCACCTTCAGGAGGTGTCCCTGAAATCGTGCGTGTTTGTGCATTAAAACTCAACCATGCCGGTAAGGGACTGCCATCTGCCAGCGTCAACGTATAAGTCAGCGCATCCCCATCCGCATCAACAAACGTATTTTCCGGGAACGTATAACTAAAGACTGTTCCCGCCGTTGCTGTACGATCTGAAATTGGCGTTGCCACTACCGGCGCAGTATTTGGGGTAGCGCTAACCGTTAAAGTCAACACATCACTAACCGTTGCTACACCATCTGATGCCGTTACTTTTACATTAATTGCGCCTAAATTATCCGCTGCCGGTGTTCCGGAAAACGCGCGGGTTGTCGGGTTAAAGCTTAACCAACTTGGCAAAGCACTGCCATTTTCCAAACTGGCACTGTAAGTGAGAATATCGCCATCAACATCGGTGAATGTAGTGTCTGCAACTGTGAAATTAAAGGCGGTATTTTGCATCGCACTTTGATCAATAATTGCTGTTGATAACGTTGGCAGATCATTAACCGCATTAACCGTTAAACTTATCGTACTCCCTGTTGTCGCATACGCCGTGCCATCTGAACCATTCCAATTAAAAGTAACCGCTCCATTAAAATTAGCATTCGGTGTAAAACTCAAATTATTGAGTTCCGCAATCGCAATTTCTTGATTAACCGTTACCGCAGCGCCGGCTAAACTTAGCGTGCCATTTTGAGGTAGCGAGGTGAGTTGAATCTTCGCTAAACTTTCGACATCTAAATCTCCAAAGGCGTTAGTAAAATCAGTTGCAGAAAATACAAGGTTCGTATCTTCATCGCCTTGTTTAACCACCGTACTGACAATCGGCAGGTTATTAACATTATTGACGGTGAGGTTAACACTCGCAGCAGCCGTTGCGTAGGTGATGCTATCAAACGCATTCCAAGTAAAACTGGTTGTGCCATCAAAATTGGCGTTGGGAGAAAAGACAAGATTTCCTAAAGCCGTTGCTTCAATTTCTTGATTCGCTGTGACAGAGACGCCGCTGAGTTTGAGGGTTCCATTCGTGGGAAGCGAGGTAATTTTAACGAGCGCTAGCGGGTTGTTATCTGCATCGATAAACTGGCTGGTAAAGTCGCCTGCAGTAAACGCAATGTCAGCATTTTCATTCCCGACTTTAGCAATATTCCCTAAAGTTGCCGCGGTGTTAATTACATCAACTGCCAAACTAACATTTGCGCCGGCAGTTGCATAAGCTGTGCCATCAAAGCCATTCCAACCAAAAGTGATAACTCCAGAGAAGCCGGCATTCGGTGTAAAGGCAAGGCTTGCTAAAGCAGCGGTTTCAATTTCTTGATTCGCTGTGACAGCGACTCCGTTTAATGTCAGACTTCCATTACCCGGAAGTGAGGTGATTTGAATCTTGCTGAGCGGATTATTATCTAAATCTCCAAAGGCACTTTGGAAGTCAGCGGAAGCAAAAGCAATGGCAATGCCGGCACTTCCGGTTTTGCTAATTGTACTAACAACCGGCAAATCATTTATCGGGTTGACAGTTAAGTTGATTTGTGCATTCGTTGCGGAATAACTGGTGCCGTCAAAACCATTCCAACTTAAGCTGAGGGTGCCGTTAAAATTGGGGTTAGGCATGAAGGTTAAACCGGCTATTTCGGCAACGGCAATTTCTTGATTGGGTGCAACAGAAACTCCGTTTAAGGTGAGATTTCCCTGTGCCGGCAGTGCGGTAATTTTGATTTTGGTGAGGCTGTCGCCGTCAGCATCCGTAAAGGCGCTGGTGAAGTTAGCGGCTGTGAAGGAAATGGCGGTATCTTCATCGCCTGATAGGCTGATATTACTGAGTGCCGGCAGATCATTGATGGGATTGAGTGTCAGGTTAACGGTTGCACCGGCAACTGCGTAAGTGCTGCCATCAAAGCCATTCCAATTAAAACTGGTGCTGCCGGTGAAATTTGCAGATGGAGTGAAAGATAGATTGCCTAAAGCCGCAAACTCAATTTCTTGATTGGCTGTGACGGCAACGCCATTTAAGCTGAGTGTGCCGTTAGCTGGCAAGGTGGTAATTTGAATTTTGGTGAGGCTGTTGGCGTCAACATCACTAAAGGTGCCGGTGAAGTCAGCGGCAGTGAAAGAAATAGTAGTATCTTCTTCTGCAACTTTGGCAATATTGGTGACGATGGGTGCGTCATTAACGGGGGTGATATTGAGGTTGACGGTGGCGTTGGTAGTGGCGTAAGCGGTGCCGTCAAATCCATTCCAGTCAAAGCTAAGGATGCCGTTAAAGTTGGGGTTGGGAGTGAAGGTGAGATTGCCGAGATTAGCAGTATCAATTACTTGTGCGGCGGTGACAGCGACTCCATTTAATATCAGGCTGCCACTGCTGGGTAAGGAGGCAATTTGAATTTGGGTTAAGCTGTCGCCGTTTGCATCCGTAAATGCGCCGGTGAAATCAGCAGCCGTGAAGGTAATTGCGGTGTCTTCACTGCCGGGTTTGCTGATATTAGTAACTGTAGGGGGTTGGTTGGCGTCGGTGATATTAACAGTGACAGGATTAATGACGAGTGTGGTGAGATATTCACTAGCGGCACTGTCACTGATAGTGTGGGTGATGGTGCCGGCATGGTTATTTTCTACGACATTATCATTAATGGCTCGTACGGTGATTGTTTGAGCGCTGGTGTCGGTACGACTGAAGGTAATACTGTTAGAAAATGTGGTGCCATCTAGACTGATTTCGGTTTGGGTGTCGGCGGTGGCGGTAATTTCTACGCTGCCGGTGGGAATTGTATTTAAGGCGATTGTGTAAGTGTCTGTTGCGCCAGTTTCGGTAACTGAGGTGTTACCGGCAGATTGGGTAATTGTGACGCCGGCAGTGTCGTTGTCGGTGTTGCTGGCAGAAACTGAGGGGAAGATTAATGCGCTGTATTGGGTATCAGTGCTGGAAACAGTGCCGGTGATTTGATAGGCAACATTGCCATCGACAACATTATCATCAATGCCGGTGAGGGTAACAGTTTGGGGGGTGTTCCAATTGGTGGAATTGAATGTGACGGATGGAGTGACTGTGCCTTCTGCATTGTTGCTGCTGGTGAAGGCAATGGTGACATCAGTGCTGGGTTGGGTATTGAGTGCAACGGTAAATGTTGCCGTTCCCCCGGCTTCACTGGTGTTGAAGGTAACCTCGACAGGGGTGATGATAAAATCTGCCGTGTCATCATCGGTGATAGTAGTAGTAACAGAAGTAAAGTCGGAATCGGTTGCTGCCTGAAAACCGGCAGGTGCAGTTGGAGAAGAAAGAGAAACTAGGATCTGTTCGTTCTCTTCATCGGCAACATCGCCTAAGACATTTAAGGTGACGGTTGCAGATGTCGCATCGGCAGCAAAGTTAACGATATTTCCGGTTAAGCTAATGCCGGTGCCGGTTGCTGAGGCTAGGGTGTAATCTGTGTTATTCGTAGCGGTGCCGGCTAAGTCAAGATTGACGCTACTAACTTGATCTGTACCCCCTGTACGGGTGATGGTATAGGTAATCGGGGTGGTGCCGGTGTTTCCTTCCGCGACTGTGGCGTTGTTGCCTGTGATGGCATACTCGATGTCGTTATTGCTGTTGCTGGCAGAAACTGAGGGGAAGATTAATGCGCTGTATTGGGTATCAGTGCTGGAAACAGTGCCGGTGATTTGATAGGCAACATTGCCATCAACCACATTATCATCAACGCCGGTGAGGGTAACAGTTTGAGGAGTGTTCCAGTTAGCAGATGTGAAGGTGACAGATGGAGTGACTGTGCCTTCTGCACTGTTGCTGCTAGTAAAGGCAATCGTGACATTAGCGGTAGGTTGGGTATTTAACTGAACCGTAAAACTTGCTTGTCCCCCGGTTTCTGTGGTGTTGAGGGTGACACCGGCATTCGTGAGGGTGAAGCCTGCCGTATCGTTATCGGTAATTGTTGTAGTGACAGGAGTCGAGTTGGGGATTATTGCTTGAAAACCGGCAGGGGTGGTGCTGGGAGTCAGAGAAATTTGTATAGTTTCGTTCTCTTCATCCACAGTATCGCCTAAGACATTTAAGGTGACGGTTGCAGATGTCGCACCGGCAGCAAAGTTAACGATATTTCCAGTATTGGTAATGCCGGTGCCGGTGGCTTGTAAGTTGTTGTAGTCGCTGCCGTTAGTGGCAGTTCCCCCAAAGCTCAGCTCGACGCTGCCGGCGACATCAATGCGTCCGGCACGAGAGATTGTGTAGGTGGCGTTGGTTGTGCCGCTGTTTCCTTCTGTAATGATATTTGAGTTTTGAAAGAGGAAATATGCGATATCGTTATCTTCAATGGTTAGCCTAGCCGTGTTATTTGGCGAGGCGGCGATGCTGTAGCCGGTGCCGGCGGCGAGGGTGAGGTCAACGGTTTCGTTGAAATCGAGTTGGGTATCGTTAATGGGACTGACATTTATTGTGGCGGAGGTTTGACCGGCAGCAATCGTCACAGCTCCACTTAAAGTGGTGTAGTCTGTGCCGTTGGTTGCACTGCCGGCAATAGTGTAATTAAGGGTAGTGGCGCTCGATGCGGCTCCGCTGAGAGTGACAGTAAAAATGCCAGGGTTTCCGCCTTCTGTAGCAGAAGTGCCGGCGCTGATGCTGGCGGTGGGAAGTTGTAGGTTTATCACCCCATAAACGTCCTCGTTATCTGCTGCAACACCAGAAGTTATGGCGTTAGTGTTGACGTTGTCGGCAGCGTTATTGCCGCTGAAGTTGGGCAGGCTGCCGACAGCATTGACGGTGGGGAGGCTAGAAGGCATTCCCTGGTTATTGCCGTTGGTGTTGGTGACAGATAGCATGGCAAAAATGGCTCCACCTTTACCTTGGCCGCGGCCGGTGCCGCCGGTGGCACTGTTGTTAGTGAAGGTTGTGCCGTTGAGGTTTAAGCGGCCGGTGCGAATAAAGATTGCTCCTCCCAAGCCGGCACCCCCGCCGCCGACGGCGGCGCCGCCGCCGCCGCCGCCGCCATTGCCGCCATTGCCGCCATTGCCGCCGCCAAAGCCGCGTAAGCCGCCATAGGTGCCATTGCCGCCGCCGCCACTGCCACCGCCGCCGCCGCCGCCGCCATTGCCGCCGCCGCCGCCATTGCCGCCATTGCCGCCACTGCTGCCATTGCCGCCATTGCCGCCAAAGCCGCCGCCATAGCCGCCGCCGCCGCCGCCGCCGCCGCCAAAGCCATTGCCGCCATTGCCGCCATAGCCATTGCCGCCAAAAAAGCGGATAAAGCCGGCGCCAAAGCCGCCGCCGCCGCCATTGCCGCCATTGCCGCCACTGCTGCCATTGCCGCCATTGCCGCCGATTGCAGAGTTGTTGGAGAAGCCGACATTACTGAGCGTTACCGTTCCGCCATAAATGAATAATCCGCCTCCCATACCGGCAGCACCGGCACCGCCATTTCCACCTTGCGCTCGGCCTCCCGTAACACGAAGGTTGGAGAAGCTGACAACCCCCGACCTCACAAAGAAGGGGCGCACATCACCGGCATCATTATTGCCGCTATCATTGGCATCCCCACTGACGATATTATTATTGCCAATGATGTTGATATTGCTGTCAATTGCGATTTGCGGGCTACCTGTGAGTCTGACACTGTTAGATAGGGTAATCGTGTCATCTCCTGCCATGTTATTCGCTTGCAAAATTGCCCAGCTTAAGGTGCCAGCAGTATTGCCGATTCCGTTGTCGGTGGCAACCGTAACCGCAAAGTCTGCCAGGGCATACTCATAAGCATCCATCGCTTCCGCAGAGAAAGGAGTTGCCGTTTCAATGCTGCCGATGGCGATTTCTAAATCCCAATCTGCCCCAAGTGCGCTGCTGCCGGTTTTGTTATTAGATGCCGCAATATCCGTGCCGGTAACTTGACTCAGTTTCTGAACAAAATTCAGGCCGGTATCTCCAGAAGCCACATCACAGCCATACAGCAATATATCGCCATCTTCTGTTAAAGCGTTTCCCCAGCTTTGTAGTTGGCTGAGGCTTTCACTATTGAGTGTGTCGGAACCTAGTTTTAAACTCCCTTCGCTGCCGTGCGCGATTAGATGCACCGCGTCCAAGCTGACTCGGTTCTCTAAAATTTCGCTGATTTGCTCAATGTCGCTTCTTTGACTGTCTAAAATCACAATCTCAGCGTTTGGTGCTGCGCCTTGCAAGAGGCTTTGGTAATTTTGAACGGTGGAATCGACGAAAATAATTTGGTTAGGCATTTTAGGATAATTTCTTGGGGAAGTTATTTGATTTAAAACAGAGCGAAACTTAAAGCGCGTCCGCTAATTCTGCGTTAGAAACCGTTGCTTTTGGTTTGGCAATAATCGTGCTGGCGCGGCTGCCGGTTAATTCTGTCCAGAATGACAAGCTGTTATATCGTTCAAATAAGTCGGGTGGCAAAACCGTTTGACGCGGTTTAAATTCGACTTGAGAGCGCACTTTATGTAAGCCTTTGGTATTCAGGCTGAGGTCGAATTCAGGTTCGTCATACTCAACATTTTTAAAATCATGCTCAAAGTATTCTTCTCTAATAAATTGGTAAATCAGGTCAATTGTTTTGTCTGGATTTTGGGCCAATAAATCGTACTCCACCAGCAGCAATGAGCTACTTTCTTCACTGTAAAATGCTTCTTTCAGAGCGC